>VXPE01000027.1 GCA_009839745.1 Candidatus Poribacteria bacterium | reverse complement strand
GCGGGCATTCATCCCAAAGCTAAAGCATTGGGCTTTCTGCCCGAGTTTCTGGTAAGAAAAAAGAACGGACGGGTACGATGCCCCGTCCCCTACTTCTGCTACAGCAATACGGGTACATCTTTCATGAAATCGTTCGTCTGGATTTGCCACATTTGCATATCCGCCGCGAGCGACCGGATAAGGTCGGCATGTTCAGGTAGCTCGGCAAGGTTTGTCGTCTCCCAAGGATCCTGCTCTAAATCGAAAAATTGGATGCAATCCGTGCCAGCACCTGTCTCTTCAGAGACATAGTAACGAATCAATTTCCAACGTCCATCCGTGATGGTGCGGTGAATGTCTCTATACGCCGCGAAGGCTGTAGCGCGCACCCGTTCTACACGCCCCTTCATCAATGGCACTAAACTGCACCCCTCAGTCGTATCTGGACAGGTAACATCGGTGAGATCGCAGACAGTGGGAAACACGTCATACAGATAGGTTAGCGCATCAACCGTTTCCCCTTCAGGGATCCCCGGTCCAGCAAAGATGGAAGGCACGTGGATGCTATGGTTATAGAGATTCTGTTTGCCCAACAGCCCGTGTTGCCCAACAGCGAGTCCATGGTCGGCGGTGTAAATGATAATTGTGTTGTCGAGGTGTCCGGTTGCCTCCAATGTGCTTAGCACGCGTCCCATTTCGGCATCCTGATGCGTAATCATCCCGTAATAGTCGGCGATGTGTTGCTGAACGATTTCGGGCGTGCGAGGGAAGGGTGCTAACACTTCGTCCCGAATGCGCATTTCACCGTTGTCGAACGGATGTTCGGGGAGGAAGTTTTCGGGAACAGGAATATCCTCGGGTGAATACATCGTTGCGTATTCTCCGGGTGCTGTTCTCGGATCGTGCGGTGAAGTAAAGGAAAGGTAAAGAAAGAAAGGGTTCTCTGCGTCGTAGGCTTGCAGGAATTCCACGGAGGCATCTGTGAAGAGTTCCGTAGAAAACTTTTCTCCAATGTACTTGGCATCCTCCGGGTATTTTCCCGTTGGATCGAAATCGAAAACTGGCACTTTATATTGATCGCTCATTCCGCCAAAGAAAATCTTCGCGCCGGCATCGAAACTGTCGGTAAATGTTTGTCGGTCATTGTGCCATTTGCCACTAAAAAATGTGTGATAGCCTGCGTCTCGCATGACCTGTGGCCAAACTGCCAAATCTCGGTTAATTTGGTTGCCACCACTCCGGAAAAGGTTAGCACTCGTGAGGACGGCGGCGCGGCTTGGCACACAAACGGCTCCGACAAGCGATCCCATAATGTGGGTTTGTCGGAAAGTTGTCCCGCGTGTCATGAGGGAGTCCATTGTTGGTGTTTGGACCGTTGGGTCGCCCATGCCACCGATAGCATCCCACCGGTGATCGTCAGCAATCATGAAAAGAACATTGGGTCGTGACATATTTAATTATTCCTTGCGGTTCGGTCAGGTTGGTTTGGAATTTGATGTCAATCCCCGTAGATATAGAGGAAACACCCAAGCAAAAACCCCTCCATTTCATTACGGGCTACGCGCTCTTCAAAACGGGAAGAAGACATCACCTTTGTGATAAGCAAGCAAGAAAAAAATCGTACAGGCACTCAAGTCAGTACTGAATTCACCAGAAATCACCGCGTAATGGAATGGCGCGGTGCCCAGGAGGCCATAAATTAAAAAATGAAGATTGCTAAGATTGAACAATTCTATCCACGTCGCCGGATGCGTCTCGTGAAAATTACAACGGACACCGGCATCGTCGGATGGGGAGAAACCACACTTGAAGGTAAACCCAAAAGTACGTGGGCGGCTGTCGAAGAACTCTCCGACTATTTTATCGGCAAAGATCCGCTCCGTATTGAACACCATTGGCAACACGTTTACCGCTCTGCCTTTTTCCGAGGCGGAAATATTCTCATGTCTGCCCTGTCCGGTATCGATCAGGCGTTGTGGGACATCGCCGGTAAATACCACGGCTTACCTGCCTATCAACTCTTAGGTGGTGCGGTGCGCGATCGTATCCGCGTTTATGCACACTGGGGTATCGGAAGCTTGACAGATGAAGGAAAAGCATCCGCGAAAGAACGCCTCGAATTCTTACAGAAAAAAGGGGGCTACACCGCGTTTAAAAGTGGTCCCGGTGGTAAATGGCGTGGGCATGAACCTCCTGCAGTGATTGATGAATTTGTGGCGCGTGCCTATCTTATGCGTGAATGGGTGGGTCCCGATGTCGAACTCGCCTTCGACTTTCACGGTAAGATGACTCCCGCCCTTGCAATCGAGATTTGTCACGAACTTAAAGGGATGCGCCCCATGTTCGTAGAGGAACCCATCCCGCAAGAGAATGTTGACGCCCTTAAACAGGTGTCCGACCATGTGCCCTTTCCAATCGCGACTGGGGAACGTTTGCTCACCCGCTGGGGGTTTCGAGAGGTATTTGAAAAACAGGCGGTCGCTTACTTACAACCCGATACTTCACATGCTGGCGGCATCACTGAACTGAAAAAGATTGCGAACATGGCAGAGGTCTATTACATGCACATCGCGCCGCATTGTGCGATCGGACCCGTCGCTTTCTCTGCCTCCCTTCACGTTGATGCCGTTGTCCCGAACTTCCTAATTCAGGAACAGATCGACGACGGTCTGGGGGCAGGTTTATTGACTGAAGCGTGGCAGGTCACAGATGGCCATATTGCGTTGCCGACACAGCCGGGACTCGGTTTTGAGATCGATGAAAAGGAAGCGGAACGGATACTTGATACCTATCCAGAGGAGCTCGGTGGCGAATTTTATTACGACACCGATGGCAGCGTCGCGGATTGGTAGATTGGTTGTTAGTACTCACATAAAATTGATTGGGCATGGGGATTAGATGTTCAAAACAGAAGTTTTGGCGTTATCCCCTTAATTCAATCTATATCTACACTAATCCTCGTAAACAATTTTTCCGTTTTCCCTTGCCCATTTCTCCGAAAATCCAACGTGTGAAATGTTATTTCGACTACGATCCAACTGTTGCTCAGTTTTCGCGGCAACGATTTCTGGTTCGAGTTCAAAAATTACTTTTACTTTCGTTTGATTTGATGAATAGAATATGGCCAAATAGATTTTATTATTTCTCCAAATTCTATTCAGGGATTCCTGACGTTTTTCAGGAGGATCTCTAAACATCCTATCAAGCTGCCCGGATCCTCCTTCCTTACATGATAGATATTCATATAAAATCGTGGAATCGTGAGGATCACGAGCATCCGCATTGCGTTTTGAGATAATAAGTTCATGACCTAAGATATCAGCAATAATCATTTCTTTGACAAGCCCAGGCTGTAAAAGATTGTCAATTCCAACGGTTCGGGCTAATTCTGATGCTTTCACTACAAGTTCAACTATTTCGCGATATATTTTGTTACTCACGGGCAAACTCCAAAATTTGTTGATTACATTGCAGTTCACGTAGTCTTTCTTCACCAATTCTAACAAAATCTTGATTAATCTCAAAAGCGATGAAATCCCGCCCATGTCGTTTACAGACTACTGGACAGGTACCTACGCCTGCAAAGGGGTCTAAAACCAGATCTCCAGGTGATGAGCTTGCTAAGACAAGCCTCTCAATTAACTTTTCGGGCTTCTGGATGGTATTGAGTGCCTCTCGACAGGCTAATTCTTTTGATTTATAAGTCAATTGCTTTATGTCGCCCCAGACATTGCCAGGATTTTTCCCTTTTGCGTTAAACTTTGTTTTTCCGAATTTACCCTTCGTTACGGATGGCACACGCTCACACCGAAGCCGATGCTCTAATTCAACAAGTTGCTTGACTCTAATAGCATCTAAGTTATAACAGCGCGGTTTCTTTCCCTTAATGAAATAGCAGATAATATCATAGTTATTGGTGTAATTAATACGCCCTTGCGCGAGTCGACTCGGTTGATACCACACGATCTTTGAACGAAGGTTCAAAAATTTCCGGTAGTCTATAAAGTCGATGCAGTCAGGTTTCCCAAACAGATAAAGTGCCCCTCCTGCCTTGAGCTTCTGCGTGAACCTTTCAATGAGCACGAGATTAAATTCCTGAATTGAGGTGATTTGGTCCCACGGTTCGTCTGTCACCCCATAAGGTCCATCACACACAATTAGATCGACAGAGTCATCTTCTATATCTTCGAGCAAAAGAAATGTATCGCCACAGTAGATAGTGTTGTGTCTGAGCATAATATTAAATGGTGTTGTAATGCTGCTGGTCTGTGTAGCAGTTTTGCATAGAAAACAATGTTCATAAACCCAGGCACTCCAGCGAAGTGCTATATCTACAGAAAATTTGGGTTAGTTCGACAGTATTCTCGAATATTTTCAGTTAAACTGAAATCATCATCCCGTCTTGGAATCTCCTATCAGGTCCTCGCTTTGCCTCCTCAAGAATATGTGTTGCCAACGCAATACCACTTCTTTTATCTATTTTGTCGTCAGCGTTTCCAGTATTGTAATTTTTTGCAGGCTCAATACAATTCTGACACCCCGACCGACATTCACAACTTTCAGCGATTTCAATGCCTTTCTTCAGTACATCTTGCCAGACGCTGAAAAGTTTTTTTGCAACACCAATACCACCAGAGTAGTTTTCGTAATAGAAAGCGGTCGCTTCATCACGAATCTTTGAGTAGGTACTTGTGTCAAATCGGTCCGCTGGAATGACAAACATTCCTCCGACGCGGATAATGTGCTCCAGCGCACTGATTCCGTCAGTGGTACGTTCACTTGGTGGAACATTTATCCAAAAGGCATGTAGATTGTTCTGATAGTATGCATCATTTGTTTGGTGCAGTTCCCTTGGCTCGCCTGTGCGTTCATCTACTATTCTGTAACCGGTGAAATTCATGGTGAGATTCAGAACACCATAGTATACTTCAATTTCACCATAAGCGACTCCATTGAAAACGGCTGTTGGCATCAGCACAGTGAAAAAACTCGGATCTGTTCTGAGATTATGCTCAGTATCAGTCAAGACAACAGCATCTGCCTCATGGGCATGCACAGAGTACTTTCGACGAAAGAAAGTGAAAGTGGCACCGATGTAAGCTTCCCGAAACCGCCGCATCTCCGAAATTTGTCCGAGCTTCTCGTTACCTCGCTTCAATTCAAAAGACTGGCCGATACTCCCACGGATGTTCAAGTTCTGATGCGGTTTGAAGCCCTTTGGAACTGTTCCGGTATTCATTTGAGATATATCATAAAACGCGCTACCGAGAATGTGCTCCTCATCAGAAGACAACTCTCCATCTGTTTCATAGGTAAGAGATGGAAGGTGCCTCCGAATGAGTTCTTCATTAGAAGGATCAATAACTAATTCATCCAACGGTTTGTTTAAGAAAGTGTCCAAGTTTCCGACGAAAAAACGATCTATTGGGTCATTCATAGCATAAAACAGCACAAAAGCCTCTTTGTTCCAGCCGCGTCCTGCGCGCCCAATCTGTTGCCAAGCAGACATAATATTGGAAGGGAATCCTGCAAGTATGACTCCATCCAACCCACCAATGTCCAGTCCCAATTCTAAAGCATTGGTCGTGAATACAATACGAATTTCACCATCTTTAATTTTTTGTTGTATTTCCCGTCGATCATCACTTTTCATATCAGCGTAGAACGGGGATATGTCATCCGGGTTGAGTCCTTGTTCTTCCGCCTTCCGCTTACAATTGATAAGGGCATCTTCAAGGAATCGTTTCGTTGGACAAAACACAAGGGTTTGCAACTGATTGGCAAGAATACTTAAGGCAGCTTGCTCAATCCGTAGCCTAAAAATTTCTCTATATCTGAAATCAGGAATAGCAGGATTCACGAAGACAAAGTGGCGTTTCGGACGGAACATATCTCTTGCTGATATAACCTCAATGTTCCGCCCTATAAGATTTTCGGCATGCTCCGCAGGATTAGCACAAGTCGCAGTTGATAGGAATACACGTGGATTCGCTCCGATACGATCCAGATGGAGAAAAAAGCGGCGTAGTAAAAGTGCCATGTTAGCACCGAAAAAACCGCGATATTCATGCATCTCATCAATAATAACATACCGTAAATTACGCAAAAACCCTTCCCACTGTTCCTTATAAGCTAAGAATGACATGTTCAAGTATTCAGGATTGGTCAATAGAATTGGTATCGGATAATTCCGTAGTAGATCTCTATGTTCCTTGTCTGTGTCCCCATCATAAGGAAATGATTCAATCCGAAGCGGCTCACAAAGTTTTTCAATCTGTTCTCTCTGGTCAAAGGCTAAGGCTTTCATTGGATAGATCATGAGTGCATGAGAACCCGGATTGCGTACCAAAGCGTCAAGCATCGGTGCCGAGAATGCCAAAGTCTTACCACTGGCGGTGGGAGATTCCAAAACTATATCTGTCCCATTCAGCGATCTACTGATCGCCTCTGCTTGGTGTTTGTAGGGAGTAGTGATTCCGGCGTGGATAAGAGCATTGCGTACGGATGAGTGTAATTCAGAGGGCCACTCCTTTACGTGCTGAGGCTGCATGTGCTCAACAGTTCCAGTTTGTATTTCATCATCGTCACGCAATGCATCAAATTCTTTCAGTTGTTCCTTGAATTGCGAAATATCAATCATTTAGTTCCTTCTTTCAATTTACTTAACGTGAGTTTGATAAATATTGGACTGATGTAGCGTCCACTGTTAATGAACATGATATACTGCACAAACTGGAAGTTTATGGTACGTTTCACGCCTCTGTGATGCGAAAATAGAATGGGCAACACATCCGAAATGATTAATCAAACTGGCGTTACTTAGGACTTACGCATTCTGCTCTTTTTTTTGTAGCACAAACTTCCCAGTTTGTGGCGGGAGACCACTATGTTTTCCGAAAATTTTTATCTAACAGAACGGGCTCCAGTCAAAATTGCGTAAGTCCTGTTTACTTATGAAGTTTTGGCTCATGTAAGACTGTGTGCTAACGAAGATGTCAAATCCATGCGGTGCCCGCTTCCACAAAAAACAAGCACACATCACACATACTTTTGACATGAGCGAAAGGTGTTTTCTGTGTCAATTATCTTGTAGGTAGCAACTTGAGTTATATTAGAGTAGGTTACCCACAGCAGCACAGGCTCGGCACTTGCTGCGGACTTGTATACTACGCATTGCACCCTTGCACCAGCAGGCACCGAAAAACAACACGCACACCGTGCGTTTGCCGAGCAAGCCAGATGTTTGTTGTCCAGTCTTAGCGATTTCTATTTATTAATGTTATTTGAAAAGAGATTCAAATAGAATTTTGTTGCTCAATTTTTATTTCTTGTTCCTATTTTTATACTGATTGATCCTTTCAGGGAGATCATAGAGATAAGTTAATAAAAACTCCAAGAATTCCATTATGTCATATACATCTTTAGGTTCTATTGAGTCTCTTCCAGGAATTGGATGCGAAGAGATATTACCAAGCAGTCTTACCTCGTTAGACCATTCTTTCATGATCGGGGGTAAATGCCCTTTTGAGGCAAAATCATCAATTTCCTGTATCAAGGATCTTTTCGCATTACCATCCCAATCTGGGTGACATCTCAATGCTGCTTGCAGTGCGTTTCGCGCCGATGATGCCCCAGTATACCAATTACCATCCTCAACAACCCTTCTCGACTCAACCCAATATATGCCAACTTCTTCTGGCCAGTGTTCAGGATAACTTTCCGTCCGTCTTGCCTGAGGTATAACCAGAGAGTCGTGGATGTTCCCATGCTCACTGGCAGACCAAAAAACTAAGACATATCCAGCACAGTTCCCACACTTAAGTGTATCAAAATTTAGTGTCTTTGATGAATTCGGTTTTGTCTTCTCTTCATGATGTACAGTTTCAAAATTACCGTTCTCCATACAGAATGGACAAATGATATTGTATTTAGACAAGTTACTTCCCGAATAGCCTGATTCACCGAAACGCCACAAACTATGATTCTTCATACCATATTCCTATATAGGTGATTGTAGATGAACTTGTATTTTATGATCCTTTAGATTGTTGTTTCTCTTTATACTTCGCGATCGCCCCACGTTCCACCATTCAAATGGAGAAAATGTCAGTTCGTCCAACAAACATAGTTACCGGAGGGAACACCTCAACTGTGAAAGTTTTGCGTCCATCAGCCCAAGTGATCGTTACCTCAACAGATTTTTTTTGATGTTCTCGTGGGAAGATCAATGTTCTTTCAGGGACTTCTGTGGGTCCAGTCCTTTCTTCAATAGACGCGAGCTTGAACTCAAAGTGAAGGGTTACAATATTACCCGTTTGTTCCCAATCGGCATCTTTAAAGCGATGAAACCCCTGCACGAATTCTGCTTGTAGATCAACAGGCACCCCTTGAAAGACAACATCAAATTTTGCTTGCCACGTATTTACATCGGAACCGACCTGGACACGCGGAGGTTTTACCTCCACAAACACAACAGCACCTATGTTTGTATCCGCCCCACACCCGATAAAGATATAGATAATCAGAACAAAAAACGAAATCCCAAAGGCAACATTACAGTTCATAATCCGATAACAACCACATTGGAATCTGCTTGTTCTGATAATAGTTTCCATTTATTTTCTTTCTTCCTTATACTTCGCGATTGCTCCCGCCCGCCAACTCCGATTTCGCGTAATGCGCCGGCATCTGTGAACTTTTCCACCTGCCCACATCCGCGTTTTTTACCTGATCTGTGACCGCTAAGGTGCGCGTCGTAATCGGTAAATCTATCGTATTATTCTCATTTTTGAACCACCACCGCAAGGACGAGTAGTGTGAATAGAATAAAAAGATACTTTTTCTTCTCATCTTCTTCAACGCAACCTATGCTTTATACCACCGGTTTCCGGTTTGCAACGTAAGGCGGTTCAAGCATCAACCGCTGGTCATCGTCTGACATGAGGTTGCGGAGTTCGTCGTCGTATCTGCCTTGTCCCCACGAGGCATGCCCGGGTGAGTACTTGAACAGAATGGAGCGCCGTTCGTGCGAAGCGGTCCACGGAAGGGTCCCGTGCGTCAACGCCTCTGTGAAGATGACAACATCCCCTGCCTTCTGATGCACAGGTGCCATACAGGTCTGGTTGTCCTTCACGGGTCGGAACTGTGAGGGACACGGATAGTTGCTCTTATGGCTACCGGGGATACAACAGAAACCCCCATGTCCGGGCAGCATATCCGTTAAAGCCCATGACACAACGGTTAATCCGTTATACATCCGATCGTTTCGGAAGACGTAATACTGCGCTGGGTCGTATGGTGTTCCACCCCCGTGAAGCATTCCACCCGGATTCCCCTCTATCATTAAGATGCCGTAGACATGATCCAATCGGAATTTTGGACCCACGATCTCTGCTAAGAACGGCATAATACGCGGATGATTCAGGAGTTTGCGGAACGCGGCGTTCTCCCAGTTCAAGAATCCTCCGAACCTCTGTGAATAGACATCCTCATCCATCGGATCTGGGTAATCTTGTGCATCGATAAGGGCATTGAGTTCTGCGAGCTCGTCTGTCCCTAAAACGTTTTCGATGTTCACATACCCCCAAAGGTCGAACAGATATTTATCTTCGGGGCTCATTTTTAAATTTTCCTTGCGGTTCGGTTAGATGGATTGGGGCTTCATATGCCTTTCCGTCAAACCAGCCCGCCCGTTGGTTGGGCTTACGCTCGCTTTATAATAAATTACGTAAGCCCTATTTTCCTTATTGGTGTGCCGAGCGTGAAGTGGGTTCCAATCGTGTCACAAGGATCTGTTCTCTGTCAATCAGTTCGCCGACGCGGGCAGAGATTTCATTTAGCCATCGGTCGTCTTCATAAACCGCTGCATAGAGCTGTTCTCGCTGCGCTTCGCTCTCAAACCGCCGAATCCAGACGTAGAGATCGTCCTCTTCTTCACCGATGAAACTGCCAATCACAACCATCCCTTTAGAAATTTGGAACGGAAGGACGGTCTCTTCCATGTATTTCACCCAATTCTCACGTTGACCGGGTTTCGTTCTATACTGTCGTAGTTCAAAAAAAGCCATAAAAATCTCCTCTTTTAATTATACCTTGCGGAGAAACGGCGTAGGTTAGGAGTCTGAAGTGTTTTCCTTAAATCCGTTCTCCACTATGTTACGGGCTACGGGTTTATGGTGCGGAAGGCAGAGCGAAAATCGCTCTATTAAAAATCCTTACAATCGGTTGTAACCGTAGCCTTTACCTGTAATTTCAAAGAGTGCTGCTGCCGCTTGGAAGTGAATTTCAGCGTCCTGATCTTGGAGAATCAATTCAAGCAGCGTTACTGCCTTCGAGTTCTTAGCATCTCCGAGCGCCTTGATAGCATCAAGACGGAAGCCTCTTGTAATCTGAGCTTCATGGAGTGCTGTTAGTTTTTCCACCAACGCTGTCACCGCCGTGTCCGTCGCGATTTTACCCAATGCCCGCGATGCATCGCGTCGAATTTCGACGTGGTTTTCATCGTTGTTCATCACTTCAATAAGTGCGTCGGTTGTTGTTTCATCAGCCAACTCACCAAGTCCCTGCGTTGCTGCTCGGCGGACATCTTTTTCGGGTTCGCTTCCGCCTTTCATTATCTGCACGAGTTCCGGTATGAGTCCACTGATTCCGGCTTGCCCAATGCCAAGTGCAGTGGCTTTCCGGATGTCAACATTTGGATCAACTAACCGCTGTCTGAGTTGTGAAAGGTCTAAGGCAACATCCGCTGTATTACACCGACCGAGCACAACCATTGCCGCATTTCTGACTTGGTGATTTTCCCACGCATCCTCAGCGCGGGCTGCCATTTTCGGTGCGACAAACGCTGGTAAATCCAGTTTTTTAGCGGCGTTGACGAAGACTTCCCAACTCCAATTCCGTTTCAGGTCGTCTGCGCCGATGGCTTTCCTATTTGCGGCATCCTCCAATGCGACGATATATTCCGCATCATCAACGAGCCGTCTCCCAACCGCTTCAGCGGCACGGGTGCCTCCAATTTCACCAAGTGCCGTTGCGGCTTTTGTCCGAGCAGAAGCCTTCGCCAACGCATCGGTACTCGCATCCAACACGACCCGTTTGTCTTCCAAAATAGCGATTAACGCCGGAACCGCTGCTTCACTTTTGAGCTGCCCCAAAGCAACAACAGCATTCTTTGATATATCTCCGATCCGGACATCCAAAGCACGCATCAGGACGGCTTCCGCTGCCATGTTCCCAATATTGCCGAGTGCTGCCACAGCAGCGTTACGGACAGTATCCGGTTCTAATGGATCCTCAACGATCTCACTCAGTCTCGGAATCGCTTTGGTATCCTTGAGTTTTCCCAAGGCGACAGCGGCTTGCAATCGGATCTCGGCATTTTCATCGGAGAGTGCAGTTAGCAACGCGGTAGAGGCCCGTTCATCTTTGAGAGCGCCAAGGGATACGGCTGCTGCTGCGCGAACGGATTTCATCTCATCTCTGTTTTCGAGAACAGGAATTAACGGTTCAACAACCCGGCGTTCTTTGAACCCACCCAACGATTCGGCGGCGCGTCTCCGAACGACATAACTTGGATTTTTCAATTCCACCAGCATTGCATCAACGGCAACCTTTTTCGCACTCGCTCCGATCACATGAACGAGTGCCCATCTCGTCCACTCATCCTCTGCAGATTTCAGAGCATCAAGTGCGAATTCGGCTGTTGGAATGTTGTTATCTTTGATTAATGAGGCAATAACCTGGTCTTGAACAGATTGCACCTCGTATCCATCATCAAAACTCCCCAAGCCCTTCTTGATAATATCAACAAGCCCTTTATCCCCGGCTTGAATCTCCAGGAGTGCCTTTGCGGCTTGAAAGCGCGTGGTTTCATACTTATCGTTTTTCAGAACATCTACGAGCGGATCAACAACCTTCAGTCCTTTTATTTTCCCGAGTGCGATCGCTGCTTCCTGTCGGACAGCCCCCTGTTTATCCTTTCTCAACGCAGTAACCAGCGGTGGAATGGCATCATCCCCTTTAACTTCACCGAGTGCCCACGCTGCGCTTTGTCGGACGGTTGCGCGTCCATCGTCCCGAAGTGCGTTTGCCAGAGGCTCTACGACAGTGTCCCCTTTGATGATACCGAGTGCTCGAGCGACCTCACTTCGAACAAGACTTGGAATCGGTTTAAGTTCACCCCATGTCCGATAATTTGCGCGTGGATAGTCAGGCGTCCATTGAATCTGGAAGGTGTCAACCTGTGTTCGGAGTGTATCCAGCGTTTTGTATTCCCGTTTCATGTGCCGTTGAAAATCTGAAATTTCGTCAAATTGTGTGGAAAGCACCCAGAGTAAGACAGGAATCGTTTCAGGGGCTTGAATTCGGCTCAATACCTTGACAGCATTCGCGCGTAAGACTGGACTGGTCTCGTCACTGAACATCAGAAGTAGCATCGGCTGCGTTGCTTCTTGAGGCTTGAGCCGCCAGAGTGCCGTAAGCGCGGCAATGCGTAAGGTCTCTCGCATATTTTTTTCCATCGCTATGAGAATCAATTTTTGAACGGTATCTTCTGTGGATACATCAATTTTTCCGAGTGCCTCTGCTGCATTTGTCGCAGTAGTATCGTCATAGGAGAGTGCGTTCGTAAGAGCGACGACTACCCCGTTATTCTCGCCGCGTGCCCGCATATTACCAAGCCCGACGGCTGCAAGTGCTTTTACCTCTTTGTATGGATCGCTATCCAATGCTTCAGTGAGCGGAACAATTGCGCGCCGGTCCCCGATTTGTCCGAGCGCATCTGCGACCTTCACTCGGATTTCGTCTGTGCCGTTTTTGAGTGCGTCGATCATCGGTAGCACGGCAACGCCACGCATTTCGATGAGTGCTGCCAACGCTTCATCTTGCAAATCTTCATTTTTTAATTCGTCTATGAGTGGCTTTACGCCATCTCCCATTTTGAGCAACCCGAGTGCTTGGATCGCGGCTGATAAGGTTCCGCTCCTATATTTTTTCATCCATAAACTATCAATATAAGCACTCGCGATGTACCGATACTCTGTGGCAAAGCCGAGGTCTTCATCGGGAATAAGGTTTCGGGCGCCAGTGTCTAATACCTCAAGGAGTGGTGCCACGGCGGGTTCCCCGATACGATTCAGCGCGTCTATGGCGGTATCTTTGACGTAACTGTTCGGATCTGCGAGAAGTCGGACGAGGTCAGGCACAGCTGTTTCTGTTTGGAGCCTTCCGAGGAGTTTCGCGGCGTGCATTCGGACCTGTGCACTGTTGTGTCTGAGGGCGAGTTGGAGTCCCGGCACAATGGCTGCGTAAGGGTTGGGTGACCCAACCTCTACGACACCGATGGATTGTTCAAGCGCGACGATTGCTCTGTAGGCGACTTCAGGGTCATTTTTCGTTTCGGCAAGGGCTCCTTCAAAAATTGGGATGAGTTCAGGATTCCGCATCGCTCCAAGATAACGGACAGCCTCCTTTTGTATGGCTGTATCTTTATGATGCATCGCCTGCTGCAAGCGTTCAACAACCGCTTCTCCATTTCCGAGTTTTGTCATGAGTTCTGAGACCGCTGCGAGCGCGTGCGGTTGATAGCATTTTTCTGCGGCTAAAACCCCTATAACGACAGCCGCATCCGAATGCGATACGAGTTCAGAGAGCAATTCTGGACGTTTTCCGCCCGCTTCAACGAGCGATACAGCGAAGAGCCCAGAGATGGCGTTCTGCGAACGGACAAGTCTCTCTTGTCGATCAAGGTCGTCAGAATCCGGATCTTCCATCAACGAGATAGCGAGGATGTCTGCCGCGAGCGTTTCAAGATAAGCGTTCGATTGCGCAATCGCTTGGTGCCACCCTTCCGTCTCAGTGCGCGTGCGGTTTTGCAGGAAAGCCTTGAGGTGTCGCGCCTCCTGATTTGCAGCATCTGTCTTCTGGACCGCGGCTTGTGCAGCAGCATAATCTCCGCGAACGATAGCAGCTCGCGCTTCAATAATGTCCCTGTTCTCTTTCTCACCACACCCTATCACGAGGGCAGTAGTTACGATGAGCGAGAAATGGATACAAATCTTCAATATATTACATAAGAGGTGTTGCTTCATTTTTTAATTTTTCCTTAAAGTCAAAAATTCCCAAACCCAGTAAAACTAATCGGAAACCTGCTCGTAATGAAATTATGTCCTCCTTAAATGGCATAATTTGTCTTTGCTTTACATTTGGAGAGCGGTCCAGGAGCAATAAATTAAATTCCAGCGATCACGAGTTTTGTCAGGTCTGCGACAGCGTAGATATTCCGTCCGATTCGGTTCAATACCGCCAATCTGTTCGCGCGCAGCGATGGATCCTCCGCCATAACCAACACATCATCAAAGAATGTATCTATCGCGGGTTGTAAAGCAGCGAGTTGCGTCAGTAGTTTCGCGTAGTCGCGTTCCCGAATGCTTTGCTGACTTCTGTCTTGCAAGTTTTGGCTTGTGAACTGCGCCAAAAAGAGTTCTGCGTCGGTGATACAGGCATACAACTGCTTCTCAGCAGCGTCCTGCAGGAGTGCAGCGTCTACAGTTTCTGGCGCGTCCGGCGGTAAAATTCTCAATACTCGATTGAGTGCATTATACACTTCCTCAAAATTTGGTGTCAAGCGAAATTCGGCAAGTGCACTGGCGCGTTCGAGAATATCAATGATGTCAACGGTCCCAATCGCCAAGACAGCATCGGCGAGATCTGGCGCATATCGATGCGTCTCCAGCAAAATAACGCGTAGGCGTTCTTTAATGAAGTTAAGAACACTCGTTCGTGTATCTTCGGCTAATTCGACGGTATAGAGGGAGATCGCCTTTTCGACAACGGTATCTAAAGACAGCAGTAGTTTCCGGTCTCGGAGGATTCGGATTGTGCCAAGGGCATGTCGTCTTAAGGAGTATGGGTCTTGTGAACCCGTGGGGCGTTCGTCTATACCGAAATACCCGACAATCGTGTCAAGCTTATCGGCGATTGCGACGAGCGCGCCGACTTCAGTTTCAGGTAGCGGCGTATCAGCACCGAGCGGTTGGTAATGCTCAGCAATAGCCGTCGTAACAGGTTCCGCTTCTCCACCGTTCTCTGCGTAATATCTCCCCGTAATTCCCTGCAATGATGGAAATTCGATCACCATTTGCGTCGTCAAATCCGCTTTACAGAGCCATGCTGCGCGTTCTGCATGACCGACGGTTGTTTCCGGGACTTGCAATTCTGCTCCGATGAACTGAACTAACGCTTTAAGCCGATCGGCTTTATCCCAGAGTGAACCGAGCTTGGCGTGGAAGACAACGGCATCTAAACGTTCAACCTTATCAGCGAGACTGGTTTTCTGGTCTTCGTTGTAGAAGAACTCTGCATCGTTGAGTCTGGCGTGGAGGACGCGTTCATTCCCGTGCCGAACCCCGTCAATATTCCCGTCCGTCCCGTTGGAAATCGTGACGAATTTCGGGGCGAGGACAGATTCACTTCTCCACATCGGAAAATAGCGTTGATGGGTCTTCATTGCGGTAATCAACACCTCAGACGGTATTTCCAAATGCGACTCACTAAAATTGCCCACGATCGGTTGTGGGTTCTCTACAAGATAGTTCACTGTATCCAGCAATTCTTCATCCAGTTTTGGAAGGCATCCTTCGCCCTCAAAAACGTCTCTGACCTGTTTCTCGATTGTGTCCCTGCGCTCTTTTGGACAGGCGATGACATCAACAGCACGCAGTTTTTCAATATACGTGTCTAAGTCGGCAGAAGTTAAAGTTATCGGTTCAGGATGTAAGGAGCGATGCCCATAGGTTAACCGTCCTGCGTGTGCGGCACCGTAGGGGCAGTCGATAACAGCATCTCCGAGTAACGCCACGAGCCATCGGATGGGACGCGCAAAGCGAGCGAATGCCCGCGGTTCTTCGGCGTCGGTCTCCCAACGCATGGTTTTGGGAAAACGGAGGGCTTCAATCCATTCCGTTAACAGCGTTTTCAAGATGTCTCGTGTTGGGCCACCCGTTTCGAGTTTGGAGGCAGCGACATATTCACCGCGTTCCGTTTCAACAATACGGAGTGCTGTCAAGTCAACACCCTGTGTTTTTGCGAAACCGATTGCGGCTTTTGTCGGCTCGCCGTTTTCATCGTAGGCGATACGTTTCGGGGGTCCCACGACCTCTGTCTCTTGGCTCTCCTGCAGCGTTCTTACGTCCTTGATACTGAGCGTGATACGACGCGGTGTGCCGAGTGTTTGAACTTCGCCAAATGGGATTCTGTGATTTGTGAGGGATTCAGTCGCGATCTCGCGTAGTTGTTCAAGGACAGGCGGGACATAACTCGCAGGTATCTCTTCCGTGCCGATTTCAAAGAGGAGGTCAGCGGTTTCAGTGCGGTTAGAAACCGCACCTACCGCGGTGGGGGCTGATTCAGTGTCCCTTCCCAGTAACGGGTGGGAACCCTGGTTAGAAACCGCACCTACCGCAGTGGGGTGTCTCTCTATGTGAAAACGTCCCATGAGGGGGTGTTCCATCTCTTCACGCTGTTTGACATACGCGCGTGCGATCCGCTGTGCAAGCCGTCGGACACGTTCAATGTAACTCACCCGCTCCGTGACACTGATGACCCCGCGTGCGTCCAACATGTTGAAGGTATGTGAACATTTCAAGACATGATCGGTTGCAGGTAGCACTAACCCCGCATCTAAACACGCGTGGGTCTCCTTCTCATACGTGCTGAACAACTCAAAAAGCATGTCTACATCCGCACGCTCAAAGTTGTAAGTCGAGTACTCCACTTCGCTCTGCCGGTGGACATCACCGTAATTGACGTGTTCGTTCCAGCGGATGTCAAAAAAGTCATCGACATCCTGTAAGTAGAGAGCGATGCGCTCAAGTCCGTAAGTAATCTCAGCACATATCGGATCCAGGTCAATGCTCCCCATCTGTTGGAAGTAGGTAAATTGTGTGACTTCCGCGCCGTTCCACCAGACCTCCCAGCCGAGTCCAGAGGCACCGAGCGTCGGTGATTCCCAGTCGTCTTCTACAAATCGGATGTCGTTCTTGCGGGGTGAAATGCCGAGACTATAAAGGCTCTCAAGGTAGAGCGGAAGCACATTTTCAGGTGCTGGTTTGAGTATCACCTGATATTGATAATATGCCCCAACACGGAAAGGATTTTCGGCATATCTGCCGTCGGTTGGACGGCGCACAGGCTCCACATACGCCACGCGCCACGGTTCTGGGCCGAGGCATCGCAAAAATGTTGCGGGGTTAAATGTGCCTGCCCCGACTTCTATATCGCACGGTTGCTGGATGATGCACCCGTGGTCTGCCCAAAATTTCTCTAACGCTAAAATTATTTCTTGAAGAGTCATATCTGTTTTTCTTTCCACGCTCCATTTGGATTGATTAAGTCAAGTAGTTATTGTATCACAATAGATATTTTTAATTCAACGGATTTTCAGGAGTACGCAGTTGGCGGATGTTTGTCTGAATAGCGGATTTTGGCGGATGATACGGATTTCTCGGATTCTATGGGCAGTGAAACTATGGAAAAGTGCTCGGATTTCAGAGTATTCAGAGTAAAATGGGAAAAATTGAGATAGGAAAAACAGCCACGAACCAAGGTGATCCGTGCTTTTATGGCATTTCAGAGGAAAATGCTACTCTGAAAATAAGAGTTGGATTTCAGAGTGGAATTGACTGAATGCCTCTGGGTTTCACATCTTTTTAACTGGACACATACATACAAAAAATGCTAAAATCGTTACAGAATCAAGTTTGTGTGAATATAGGGAGAGATCGGTCATGAGATATACGCTATCTATATTTCTATGTGTATTCGTATGCGTTGCGCCCCTACAGGCACAGTTGAATCCACAAGCCGCAACGGATGCGAGGCGGGATGCTAAAGTGGATACGTCCGGGATCACATGGTTACTCGGTGGCTATGCGTGTAATTTATTTGCTATAGGTTTTGCTTACCTTTCCGAACCAACGATACCTGTTGAAAGGTTGATTGGCAAATCACCTGACTATGTTGAGACCTATACGGTTGTCTACAAGCAGGCTGCGAAAAGCGAGCGAACAACAATGACGCTGGTAGGTGCGGGAGTAGGTTTAGCAACAACTATTTTAGTAAGATACTTCATATTACCAACACTTGGGTTGTGAATGCGTGCCTTTTCAAGCGGGGGGGGGATCTAAAAGTTTCGATCGGTTGACAGGAAATTGGAATCCACACCGCTCAACTATCGATTCAAGGGTTCCTGCAACCTATCTCAGTTCTTTAATCATAACTTATCCTTCACTTTTCCTGAAAGTCTTTAAAGGCATCACGAGTTTTCGTCAATAGCACCCACACGCTAAAGCGTGGGGCTTGTGCTTCATCGTAGTTCGCCTTCCGAAGAAGGACTTACATCTACTCCACAAGGGGATCTAAGCAGCCCCGAAGAATGTTGATCGCAGCGTTGACATCCCTATCGTGGTGTGAACCACATTCGGGACACGTCCACTGCCTATCTGAAAGAGAAAGATTTTCGTTGTGATGCCCACATTCCGAGCAAGGTTTCGTCGTCGGAATCCATTGCCCAACTTGAAAGAACTCACGCTTATGTTTGATACACTTATACTTCAATATCTCAACAAACTGGTAAAAAGCAAGGTCAGAGACTTTACGTCCCCAGAGGCGTTTCATTCCCTCAAGGTTCAGTGTCTCGGTGACAATGTTGTCAAACTGACGACACAGGTCAGTGGCGCGTTTGTAGTGCCAATCTCTGCGTTGATTCGTGATTTTCACGTGAAGCCGTGCGAGTTGACGGATAGCACGCCACCAATTGCCAGACCCTTTTTGCTTGCGACTCACGGCTTTATTGAGTTTTCGGAGTTCGTTCAAGGACTGTTTCAGGGGTTGTGGATGCTGAATCTTCTCACCGGTGCTCAGTGTCAGATAGGTTTCCATGCCAAAGTCTATCCCTACGCTTTCACCTGTAGCGGACAGCACTTTTGGGGAGGTGTTATCTGTCACAACATAGAGCCAATACGTGCCGGCAGCGTCCCGACCGATTTGGACATAACGGACATCGCCATGCCACTGACGATGCTGATGGAAAGAGAAGTAGATTTTCTGATACTTGTTGAACTTTTCAGAAATAGGATTCCACACTCTAAAAGAGATACGGACACGCCCCTCTTGAAGTTTATAGGCATACGGGAACTTCGCAGATCGATATTTATCACGCTTTTTGAACTTCGGGGGACCGACGCGTCTGCCTCGCTTTCCCTTTTTGAGAAAATCAAAAAACTTTTCCCACGCAAGGTGCAAGCGAATAATAACAGCGTCAAGCGTGTCACGGGGTATCCATGCCCACTGTCGCTTGGTGCGGTTGAGCAACTTCGTCAAGTGCGGTTGCAGGCGATACCTGCCGGCATATTTCCCATAGATGCGGTAATATCGATTTTCCAAAGCAAGGAAGTGATTATGCACGTCGCAAAGTTCATCGAGCATATTGCCCAAGCGCATATTCTGCGGATGCTCGCGTATCTGATATTTGTAAGTTCTCACAGTGTTACCAGCTACCAGTTCTTTAACCCCTTCTCAGTGGGTTGGCAGACACATTACCAAGCGGTAATGCTGAGAATGTCGGTTTCCAACTGGTAAGAATAGTATAACATTTCTTAGCAGTTTTTGTCAAGAAAAAAAGAGCGGGCATTCCCCTCCACGCTAAAGCATGGAGTCCCCTGCCCGAAGAAATTGATGGCAATAGATTCAATAGTTCCGACATCAAATGTCAGCATATCAATATCATCAAATTCAGTCTTAACATGTTTTGACATCATGGCATAGATGAACTTATGAGATCTGAACCAGTTATCTATATCCTTATCAGGAATTTCATCTTCTATCACTCTCATTTTCGCAGTGTATTCATCGAGAGTCGCGGGAAGATCAGTCAGTTGATAGGATGTAGATTTGATTTCTACTAATTTCCAATCTATACCAAAGCCTTTTGACTCTTCTTTTAAAATTTCTTTAAATTTCTGCTCAAAATTAACTTTCATTGTTCCCTCCGTTTTCGGCATTTCGGACAGTGAGCATCAATGATTGTCCGTCTTTGCCTTTCACAGCACGTCCTTTGTCGCTTTTCTATGTTTTGGTCGTCCCTATATAAAAAATAACATGCCGCTGAAAGAAAATCAAGTGAAAGCAACAGATTTCAGCCTGTCGATAGTAGCCTGTTCATCCTGCTCAATTGTGATTTCCACAGCACTTTTGATGCATTCCAGGAGATCCTTAGCGTGATCGCGTAAGTTACGAGAAAAAGGGTAAATTACAACGCTTTTCTATATCCCATTTTAATTTGCCACGAGGCAATTTAACATGTTACAATTAAAAATTAAACAAAACTGATATTAAACAGGACTCACGCAAACAGTTCATAAAGGTCTTCCTTACTATAAACACAACCTCTTGAAAATATCCGTTTTTCTCAAAACCAGTGCTGTTCGTAGTAGCGCAATTCATTGCACTTGCCTAAGTTCTATTAAAACCAAGATTACCAATTTCTAAAAGAGGCTCTATGTATTTTCATGAAATCTTTTTACAAAATACCGGCCCTATTTCAGAATGCCATGTAAAGCCACCATTTGATGACGCTGGAAACCCCCTCCCTATAGTGATTGTGGGTCCCAACGGATCTGGCAAAACTATTTTTCTTTCCTACATCGTTGATGCACTTACTGAATTCGCGAAACAAGCCTTCCAAGACATAGTCCTTCCCGATAGTTCAGGTCGCATACCATATTTCCGAGTTATTCATCCAAGGGCAATTAGAAGTGGACAACGGTTTAGTCTAAGCCTCCTTCATTTCAAAGCGAATAATGACAACTTACACTACTGTGAAAAATCTGGAGTCCTTGATGCAGTGTCTTATTCACCGAGCGTGAAATCTGTATTTACTCCAGTCTGGAACTGGCCAACAGATGGAAACCATAAAAATGTATCGGCCAACGAAAAGATTGTTGGGACTCAAATGAAAAGCGGGGCATACGCTTTTTTTCCCGCAAGTCGTCGTGAAGATCCCGATTGGTTAAATCCGAAGAGTTTAAAAACACATCCGACCTCTTCCTCGTCACGTTTTAGTCGACGACTTGATAAACCTCTCTGGATAGAAACTTGTGCTGAGGAAAATATTTCTTGGGTGTTAGATGTATTTCTTGATTCTTTGATTGATCCTGATGAACAACAGAAACTTAACAATTTTGTAAACGCTCTACAAGGACAACAAATTACAATGCCGCTGGAATTATCACCTATAGTGAACAATATGGTGAATAGACACACGTTTAGGCAAGCCCGTAAGAATGTTGAACGCATATTGCAGGCAATACTTCAAGACGGAACTGCAGAGTTAATGCTAAACTTTCGTAACATTGGACCTTCAAGAATTAGTATCAAGATGAGCGATGGACGAATTATCCCTACACTACAGTCACTATCAGAGGGGCAATCTCAATTGTTCCACCTATTTGCGACAGTTATTAGGTATGGTGAACGGACTGATCTCAACAGAAGCGTAGATCTTTCTCAGATTACAGGTCTTGTTGTCATAGATGAAATTGCTGCTCATTTACATCCAACGCTCCAGCACGATGTCCTGCCCGAACTTATAAGTCTGTTCCCGAAGGTCCAGTTTATCGTATCGTCTCATTCTCCGCTGTTTCTGCTCGGTATGGAAAAAAGATTTGGTGTAGACAGGGTTACAATTCTTGAAATGCCAGATGGAGATAGAATTAATAGTGAAAAGTATTCTGAATTCGGAAAGGCATTTGAATACTATAAAACTACAGAACGTTTTGAAGAAAATACAAAACAACTTATCGCCAATGCCACAAAACCTGTTGTGTTGACGGAAGGAAAGACAGATGCGTGTTATATTCAAACAGCATTAGAGCTGCTCAGTGAAGAAGAACTCCTAAACTCTTTGGATATCAGACCTGTTGGTAAAGAAGGCGACGAGGGGAACGCCGGTGGAGGACAAACAGGATTAAATAACTTCCACAAAATTTACGCGGCTCACCCGTTGTCTTTCAACCATGCCATATTGCTCCTTTATGATTGGGATGCAAATAAGCCTGACGATCAAATTGAGAAACTTTGGATAAGATCAATTCCAAAGAATGTTGAAGATACCGAAGAAAAGAGAGGAATTGAAAACCTCTTTCCTTCACACCTTTTCACAGACTGTTTCTATGAAGAGAAACCGAAAAAAGGAATCCACGGCAAATCTAATGTAATTCATGATTTCAAGAAGCAGGAATTTTGCACTTGGATTTGTGAGGAGCGAAGGAATCCTAATGACTTTGAGAAGTTTAAAGAAGTAGTAGGTATTCTTAAGGCATTTATTGAAGCCCATCAGTTACCCACAATCCAGTAACCGCTACCCGGATAACAAGCATTTTTCAAGGCAATTGCGAAACGGATTTCAACCAGTTGATAGCAGTCTGCTCGTCCTGCTCAATCGCGATTTCCACAGCGCGTTTGGCATATTCCAGAAGGTCTTTGGCGTGCTTGTGTAAACTAAAAGATTCATCGACTTTCTGTTGCATTTCAACCTGTTTCTCTTTGGGAAGAATAGGAATAGGAAAATCTAAAATGTCATCGTCGTTCAATGTGGGATAAGACGTTCCAGTGTTGGGCTTCCAGGACCACGTTAGAAAAAGTTTGGAACGTAAACACGCCAATAAAGTTTCTTTATTAACTTGACCATTTTCACTCAACACACAGAATGCCCCGCTTCCAACATACCCATCTTCTCGAACGATAGTAATCGCGCCTCTGTAGGTTCTAACTTTAGAGATAATAACATCGCCCTTTTTCAAAACGCGTTTCGCATTTGCAGGCAAATCTTTACCCAAGACTTCCTCCGGTACTATCTCTCCAGTGGAAACATTGACGCTTCCTATCTCCACATAGCGATATAATTTTTCTGGGTCTACTTCAAAAGTACTTTTGTTCTGTTTGAATTCATTTTTAATTTTGTTAGATCTATTGGAGTAGTTTTCTATTCCCTTTTCTATTTCATCATATTTCGGTTGAAAGTAATCCGCGTCAATGCGTCCAGCGCGCTCGGTGTCCGAAAAATTTTTGACGAAGGTTCGCTGCTGCTCCGGTTGCCAGTCTGCGAGACCGAGTTCGGTAAAAAGTAAGGTTTGTGCTTGGTGGTATACCTTCTCTGACGATTGGATTAGATGAAAAGCTTTATCAAACGATGATGTTATTTCCTTTTGAAGCTGATTGCCTAAAAGTGGTATTTCTATCCTTTTTACTTCCTCTAAGTTAACATTTGATTGATTAACTGAATGTCTTGCTCGCCGCTTGATGTCAATTATACCGTATTTGGTATTCAAAAACGCTGTCAAATATTCAGGCGTAACGATTTCTGGATCGGGATTTATGCGGACAAGGTAGGATGCAAAGACAATATTTTCATCCGAGAATTTCTTGAATATACCCGTTCTTCCTACAAATTCTTTCGAGTTTGTCCTATTAAACAGAACATCTCTATCTTCCAGCTTGTATGACGCGATTTGACTATCACTTAATTCTGCGTGCTTTAATATGCTCGGGTCACACAGCATGTTGCTAATTTCGTTCATCCTGTAAATTTTTGTTCCTATATTGTCTTCATTCATTTCAATTGAAACGCCATATTGACTTGAAATAAGCGTATTTCCTATAGGAGTGTACTGGAGTTTTTCATTTTTGTAAGGTTCGCAACTTAGGTATTGACTATCCCAACGAAAGTCAGGATGCAAGGATAGGTGAGATAGTTTTCTGATTTTGAACTGCAAATTTTTATTCTCCAGACCAAAAACTCAAATTTTCGCTCTTTGCCCATTCAATAAAGGCTTCCGCAATCCCGTCAGAGAGTTCCCCATTGTGATTGTGTAGGTCGTGTTCAACAATCAGATGTCCGTTTTTGTCTAATTTGTATTGCCCAGCGCCATTTTCGAGAAAAACGTAATCGCCGGAATTATCCTTTCCACTTTTCTTGGAGACAGCGAAAAAGATAGGGTAGTCCTCAACTTCAGGACAAAGGGCACCTTTGGACGGATCATCGTTCCACTTTTGCACAAATAGAACACTCGTGTTAGTGCCGGTGTGAGGTTTGAAAGTATTGGTATCCAGCCCGACTACAGCCAAAATACGGGCATGTTCCGCGATAAAATCGCGGATATACTTGTCGGATGCGTTGTTGAATCTGCCTTGCGGAAGCACAATTGCCATGCGTCCACCGGGTTTGAGGAAATCCAAGTTACGCTCAATAAATAGAATGTCGCGTCCCACCTTGGTTTGTGGTTTACCGTTTCCTTTAAAGCCGAGGGTGTATTGGTGGAGGATGCGGCTCTCCTTGATGTCCCCAGCAAAAGGTGGATTCGCCATTAGGATGTCGAAGCTAAAAAGTTTGTCTCTCCCTGGTTCGGTTCTTAATGCTTTAAGCCGATCGAAACCGTCTCCATAGGTACGAACCCACCTACTGTTCTCCTCTGTACTGTCACTCCAGCGGTCATAATCCAATGTGTTGAGGTGCAAAACATTTGTTTCACCGTCTCCTGCAATCAGATTGAGGGTTCTGGCAACCCTGACTGTCCTTTCATCAAAGTCAATGCCAAACACCTTGAGGATGTGTCCTCTGTCGGTATCCAGAATCTCCGAATTGGTGAAAAGTGTTCCAGTCAGTTTGAAAATTGTGTGTACCGGAAACCCGCAACTGCCGGAGGCAGTGTCGATCATATACTCGCCGGACTGCGGGTTAAGCATTTTCACGCACATATCAATGACGTGCCGCGGGGTGAAGTATTGTCCCTTCTCGCCTTTGGCGGATTTACTCACGAGATACTCAAACGCCTCGTCCACGACTTGTAGGTTGGAATTGAACAACTTAACATCTTGCAAACTGGACACGCAGACGGATAGGTGACTATCAGAGAGTTCAAACGTTGAATGTTCGGGAAAAACGCCTTTCCACTGATTCTTTGCCTCGTCAAAAAGCCTTTGAATCTTGGTTTTGAGTTCACTACCAGTTTGACCTGTGTTCCTAAACTCCATAGCTCGAAATCCATCGTCCGAAATCGACGCTGCTGCCAGCCTAATAACCTCATAATTCATGTCATAAGTTATTCCACCTTCTTGTTGCGGAGCACCGCTCTGCTGTTGACGGACAAAGTAGTCAATAACGCCTTTGTCTTTGTAACTCAGCGATTCATCATAAAGCTTAGTAAAGATGAGCTTAAAAACCTCTTCAAAAACATCCACCCCCGCGTTGGCAAGCACTTCATCCTCTAATTCTAAGATGACCTCTTTTAAGGACTTGTGCTCCGTAGTGAGTTTGTCCTTAAGAATGAGATCTTTAAGGGTAAAGTGTTCTTTAAGGATATCCGCCAAAGTCTGCTCGGCATCAGGGATATCAGTAATGTCTTCAAAGTAGTTTGGATCTCTCCGGTGGTAGTGTGAAATCTGTTGTCCATTTGTCCATACGGCAATGGGCGCGCCAGTCGCATTGCAATAGGAACGGAGTTGCTCCTTACCATCTTGAAGTTTCGGTTTCTTTACCTCAATAATAATATAAGGGGTGTCTGGTCTGTCCTTGTCAAGGATAACGATGTCGGCGCGTTTTCTTTCTCTACCGAAATTTACGAGGTGTTCAAATCTCACACGATCTGGGGAATAATGATACCGATTCAGGAGCCGTGCCGCGTAGAGTTGGCGGATCAGTTCTTCAGGTTTTAGTTGGATTTCACTATTGCGAATTATGCATTTAATGTGTGGTGTCTCTTTGCCTCTCGCTGTCTTGATGAAAACTTTTTGGCGCAACGTTTGAACTTCAGGGTCTGTGAAGAGATCCAGGTGGTAATTGCTGTCTTTGAGGATAGTTTGGATGATGTCGGGTTGGGTCATGGATTTTCCTATATCGCCGAAGTAGAGTTTGCAAGTCCCTATTATGACAATAATTGTTATGTTTCATCTGATATATAATTTTTCAAATATTGCCCAATTTCTTCGCTACTTTGGATTATGTCAGTGAAATGTGTTTCACAAACATCGTTGAAACGCAAAAACACATCGCGAGTGGTCGTATTCTTTTTTTCAAAGATACCCAGAGGTCGATAGTCAATACCCCACGCCTTGAATTGGTGTAATGTAAGTGCTGCTGCTTGGGTTTTAGTATCACTATTAAGTGCAAACACAAATAGGGGTGGAACCTTCCCGTTTATCCTACAGTCTACTTTGTAAATCCCATCGGGATCATTCGTCGGATGTTGCCAGTTAAATGTCATACGGTTTGATTCTACCTTTTGATACAAGAAGGCTTGGAAATCGTCAATAAATGTCGATCTAACCGTTTCTCTTGACAGGTACGTAACGTCGATTATTTTGAGTAGAGCCTGGACAAAGTCATAAAGAGCCTCTCCATAACACTCATCGGATACATCAATAATTAATTCGCCATCATAATCCTTAACTTGAAACATGGACAAAGCCTTTAGAATTAACTTCTGGCGATTCCCACTATGAAGTCTCTGTTCGTCCATATAGTACGAAAGGTGCATATAGGTATGTGCTTCATCTGAAAGGATCCACCTATCCCCCATCTTTTTTAGGACAATAACTAACTGATCTCCATCATTGAAATGGAAGGGAGTTGAGACGAGGAAACGATCTTTGCCATCTGCTAAAAGTTGTATTTCTGCAGAGACTTTATTAATAAAGTCTTTTTCTATTGTTTTGATTGACATTGATCTCACCTCCTAAAAAAGTTTTAACTCCAGCTGTGCTGGTAATTCAAAATTGGCATCCTGTATCAGACAATGTAGTGCCCCTTTAAGGTTATCATAGCGGTCTGTTTCTTCTGCATAAGCTTCCTCATCATAACCTCTCTCCTGATATCGCTCTGTAGCAAAATGTATGTGATAACCGAAAATTTTCTGTTTTTCAATTTTGTTTATGTGTGGACGTTTATGCATACCATTATAGCGGCGGATCCGAAAGTCTGCTCCCTTTTTAGGGTTTATAACCGCTAAAATTACCGAGAAATCTGATGGATATTTTTTATTTACATTGGTTATGAGGCGAAAACGGCTTTCGCTTTCCCCAATGATATATAAACTATCGCTTTTATCCAGTTGAGTACGCCAGTCATCCGGCAAAACCTTACGCTCATTAATTAGTTCTGCTATTTGTTGATCGGTATATTTTATATCCATTAATGCTGTCCACTGACAAACTTTTACTACGGTAGATTCATCGGTACAGATGGACAGATGTCCTTCTTACCAACGCTTAAATCATATAATAAAGTATATCACATTATACCAAAATTGCCAATGTTTTCACGCATGTTGTCAGCCCCATTCAATTTTTGTTTTTTTCGGACATCTTCACCGAGGTATCGCAAATTGGGAAATTTGAAGAAATCGAGAAACCCCCAAGCAAAACCCCAAGAAAGTGCTGTAGACATATCGCACCAACGGGGCTAACGCAGGGAGAAACATGCTGCTACACGTATGTCGCACCGATGGGGTTTTGTGTTTCGTGACACACGTGTTTCATCAACATATTGAAAAAGACACAAACAATCAACCGGACAGGACTAAAGAGCAATGTTTTGGGATTCCGGTGCGGTTAGGGGATTTAGTCCGGGAATAAACTAAATCCGTAGCGCCAGAACGGATGCGCGTGTGGCATCCGAGGACAACGTGTGGACTTGCGGGACAATGTATTACATTCCGCACCTACCGTTTGTAGGGTCAAGCGAGGTTGGGAGGAAATCTCGCCAGCGACGGGACATAGGTCTACCGAGAAAGTCGGGTTAGAAACTCTTCTTACAGAAAGAGGATGAACGTGCTGAAGTTGGGTTTCACTACGTTCAACCTGGGGGAAACACCCAAGCAAAAACACCTACGGAATGTCTTAACTTAAGGCTTCAATAATGACCAATCGGGTTCGTCCTCTGGGTCGCCGAGGGGACCGTGGGCGTTGCGGACGATGCGACGTTGTGCGTCATACCAATCCGTATAACTTGTCGCAGGCTGGAGTTCGTCGTTGCGAGCATCCATCAGGTTTGTGAGGGTGTTCTCCATTTCGTCGGCTAACGATTCTGCTTCGGGTGCGTCAATCAGATTGTTCATCTGTAGCGGATCCGCCGCCACGTCATACAGCATCCGTTTACCATCGAACCAACGGGCGTAACTATGCGTTTTAGTGCGGACACCACGCCACTCGTTACCATCAATCAGGTAATCGTAGGTCGATCCGAAGTTCATCGTCAAAACGGCATCCTGTTCAAAAGCATTAGCATTACCGCGCCAAGACGCTGATAGATCGTAGCCTTCGACGGTTCGGGGGGGTTGAATGCTACATAAACCGCAAAGCGATGGGAACAGGTCTACGGGGGAGGTGAGTGTATCACAGGTGCGATTCCCCTCGAAAACGCCGGGCAGCCGCATAATCAGGGGCACTTTGATGGATTCCTCGTAAGGCTCCCGCTTCGCCCAGAAATTGATGCCTTGTCCGCCGCCTTGTGTGCCGTGGTCAGAGCCAAAGACGAGCAGTGTATTCTCGACACGTCCCGTTCTTTCGAGATACGCCATCAGTTCACCGAGCATATCGTCCACCGTTAGCGTCATGGCGAGATAGTGGCGGTAAATTTCTAAGGATTGTTCTTTGACCGAATCTGGAACATTTTCTGGCAGTTGGAGTTCGGTGGGTAGCCGGTCATAGTATTCCGGTGGTGCGAATTCATAAGGCGTGGAGTGCGCTTGGTGGGGGGAGATAAACAGACAGAACGGGGTATCGTCATCCACATCATCCATGAACTGGAAAGCGTATCGGTTCAGGGCATCAGTTTCGTAGCCTTCCCACGTTTCGTTCCGCCAATCGTCAAGGTTCACTGTCCCGTTGAAATAGTCGGTATGGAAGTTATAGCCGCGCCAGTGTTGGAATCCGAGACGGTCACGCCCTTCAGGGACGTAGTCGCGTCCCCCGATCTCCGGGAATGAACCGGTGTGGAGATGCCATTTTCCGACCCACGCTGTCCGGTACCCGTTTCTGCTGAAAACGTCTCCGAGCCCGATTTCATCGTGCCGGGTTCTGACGAAATTAATGAGATGACCGGTTGTTTGTGGGTGCCGTCCGGTGAGCATCATGGAACGGTAAGGGGTGCAGACAGGCGCAGTAGCGATTGCGTTTGAAAAAACGGTGCCTTCCTGTGCAAGTCGGTCGATGTGTGGTGTCTCGATCTGCGTATCGCCATATACCGGCAATGAGCATGCACGAATCTGATCTGCGAGAAGATAGACAATATTCGGTGTGTTTGTCATATTCGGTATCCTTAAAATTGGAGCCCCACACTCACTCGGTGTACCTGTTGTAAACGTCCGAAGTCAGCATAAGCATAATCGAGAGAAAGCATCCGTCTGCCAAGGTTCAGATGGATACCCAAGCCGAGCGTAAGTCCCTCTTCATCGTCGGCGCGGTCTTCACCCAAGCGGAACTTGTAACCGCCACGAATTGCTGCCATTTTTCTGTACCAGTACTCCATACCGATGTTCAATCGTTCACTGTTGTCGTTGGGATGGTTGGCATCGAGTGCGAGGGTGAGAAGATTGCTACCGGAATCAATAATATCGTAGGCGAGCCCGAGCCGGAAATTGGAGGGCAGCGGGAATTCAATCGTCTCTAATTCTGCTTTGCGTTCCGGATTCGTGGTGTCTGGAAATGGACGGTAACTTGCTATTCGTGGGTCCCCTGCCACTTCTGACCCGCTTGTCAAATCGGGGCCGCCGAAGCGCATCTCCGGTCCAAAGTTCGAGAAACACATCCCGATCCGTAAACTTCGCCAACCGGTATGGTACAAGGTCCCGACATCAATAGCGACCCCTTTGGCACTTTCGCGGTGGATCTGCTGATGGATGTATTTGGCGTTAATACCGACAGACAACTTAACCCCAGATTCCTGTTCATAAAGTTGTCGGGCATACGCCAACGAAACAGCAGTATCATAAGCGGAATACCAGAGCCCTGTGCCATCGGGCTTTGCGAGCGTGGTAATCTCCGTATCAGGGACGTTGAGAAATGTGACGCTCGCGCCTAAAGTGCCGATGTTTTTTATCGGCGTTGCGAACGCCAGATAGTTATACCGGACATCGGCAAGCCAGACGGTATGTGTGTCTGAAAAACTGGTTTTTTCGAGTTGGCTTATTCCTGCGGGGTTCCAGTAGATGCTTGTTACGTCGTTGGCAAGCGCGCCAAACGCTCCCCCAAGACTGTCTACCCGCGCACCGGGACCGATTTTCAGAAACTGGGCACCCGCCGTGCCGACATTGGTTGTGGCGTGCGCGGGAAACCCCCAGATTAAAAGAAGTATGAACAATAACTTGTAAATCACATGTCGCATTTTTTTAATTTTCCTTGCGGTTCGGTCAAGTGAGTTATAGTTTTCACGTTCTCCGCCGTACATCCGCCCTCCATTACATTACGGGCTGCGCGTTCTGTAGAACCAAAATCCTCAGTTGATTATTAAAAAGGAACGAGCTATCGAATGATCGCAAATCTGCCGATCTTGTTACCGACGACTTCACCACTTTCGTCTCTGGCTTCAACATGATAGATATAAACACCACTCGCGAGTGCCTGATTATAGCGATTGAGGAGTTCAAATGACGCTGTCCCGCCCTTGTCACCCTGTGCCCGTTCACCCGGGTTATAAAGGGCAGTGCTCTCGTGTTCAAGGGTTCGGACTAATTCACCCGCTAATGTGTAAATCCGTATCGTACACTGCGGTGGGAGGTGCGTGAAGAAAATCTTGTCTGTTCCTTCGGACAGGACCGCTCTGTTCGTAACGAAATAGGGGTTTGGAACGACCCGAACTTTCCCGAGATCGGCTGCAATGTCTTCAGGAGAGAGGGTCTCCCCTTTTGTATTGAGCAGGAACTGATCCTCATCCTGTGGTGCGCTAATACCTCCCATTTCAACAGTAAAAACATCGCCAGCGGAGATTTCAGCGTTCGGATCTTTTATAAAGACATATCCGCCACGAATGTAGATTCGGAAGAAACCGGGTGTTTCTGCTGGGTTATATGTATCCCTCCAGCCCGTGCCTGTGAGAATAGCGTATCCAGCGGCGCGTTGGTCGTTGAATTGAATTTCTTCACCCGTATTTTCATCTACCACCTTGACGTGGGTATCATCAACAAACGTAATTGAGTACGTGTGTGGACGATAGTAGGTTGCCCAGAAAATATTCGGCCAGGTATTCTCACCGAAACCGGGGGATTGGATGTTCACCTCCCACCCTGTCACTGTGCCCGCTGTCAGTTTAACGTCGTTAATCGGATTTTCCATCGGAGTTCCGTAGGATACGTTAGCCCCAGTTATCTTCAAAACGATGCCATCGAACATTGGTGAAAGGACTTCAACGGCCTCTTGATGGAGCGGATCGAACCAATCAAAGGATTGTAGCTCAACAACAGTTTCGTCGGTCGTCATATTGACGATCTCGTAGGCGGGGGGTTGATATCCGGGACCGGTGATATATGCCGCGGGCCCCGTTTGCTTGGCACCATACCAGACTATCTTGTATTGATGTCCTGTTACCTTGTTAGGCGCAAGCACCATCGGTTCAACAGTAACGGTTCCCTGTCCGTGCTGTTCTATATCAGCAGTAGGCTCTCGGTATCCCGAGGGTTGGGCGCGTGGAACAACGTGAACCATCGTCTCAATCTGGCTACTCTCCATCGCGATTAACCCCGTTTTTGGGTTGCCTGTATCATAGGAGGTCACGGCATACGTGTATTCAAGTCCATTGGTTAAGCCTTCATCGGTGTAAAAATTCTTGATGCCTGCGTCCCCACCGAGTGCTTGTGAAGGGGTCGAGACGATTTGGAAAACGTCGCCAGCGACAGGGGGACCTGAGGGACCGTCGCTAATTTGCACGTAGAGTCCACCAAAATAGATTCGAGCCCCGGAACGATACGTCCCGTCGGGATGCGGTTCACCTGTATTTGGGTCTTTGATGACGACATATCCGCCGCCATTCCCAGGGAAGGCGGGGTTATACGCCATAACTTCCCACAGCGTCGTATTGATCACTTCAAAATCTGTGCTGGAGTTGAATTTGATGACGTAGACGGCGTTTTTGAAGAAATCCGCGAAGAAAGGCTCATCGCCCATGCCCTCAATGATCGCATCTGACTGCTTACCCACATGCGACACAGTAAAGAAATTGCCGGTAGCACTCGGTTTATCGAACTCCATGAGCATCGTCCAATCTTCGACCGGATTGCCCGTGGATTCATCATAAGAAACACCACGCCTATAAACCCGATACCCCTCAAAAATTTTCTCTGGATCGGTTACATCAATATATTCTTCGATGCTCTTGTTGACACCAGCATCAACCCAACGTCCCTCGCTTTCCCAGACGAGCGTCACCTGTTTATCGGCGGGATACGCGGTTACCAGGGGTGAAGGCGGCGGTGCTGGTGCGACGTAGCCATCATCATATAACTTCTGTGCCCAGTCTGCAGAGGCTTGTAGACCGGAAAGCCCTTCACCGATTGCCACCGCGATAATAATATTGAAGGAATCTCCAGGGGCAAGCGATTCAACTGGTCCGTATGATTGGATGAACCGTTGGTCATCATAGTTTGCGGGGAGTGGCTCAACACCGGGCGTGCTGATAAGCGCGTACATCTCCGCATCCGTCGTTGGGTCGGTGGAGATCGTAATCCGTTTGTGTGCTGTGAAAGGGATTTTTGCCGCCGGATCCTCAGCATTCTCCCCGGTATACGCATCCAATACCCGTAAGCCGATATACCCGGGTGCCGAGGCGTTTGAGAATCCGTAAGAGAGGTAACGATTGGGATGATCTACAGGGTTGAGGGCATCTGGTGTCTGGTCAAGGGCAACGAAGTCGTCAGCGGAGTAACTCGCCGTGCCTGTCTCGTTACTGGAGATGTCTACGTCGTATCGGAACGCCATAAATACGTCTTCGAGCGTGTCGCTCCCAACATTTTTGACGTTATACTCCAGAATAAAGAAATCGTAGAGCGGTGCGTAGCTCCATTGAAACCCGTTGACCACGAGCTCTAAACCCAAAATCAAATCCTTATTCGCCTCAGGGTTTGTGTCAGAGCATTTGAACATGAGTGCTTGGTTCGTTGGTGTTTCTTTTGTTGTTACACCGGGTTTGTTTGAGATAACCTCTGGCACGTCGTCAGTGGGCCAAATTTCGCTGTGCCTGCCGTCTGACGCAGAAACGCCAATCTCCCCGCCTTTTTTCGCACCGATCCAGATATTTCCCTCGAAGATATAGGAATCGTTTGTGCCTGCGGGCCACCATCCTGAAGGGTTCGCTGTAGGGTTGCTTGGAAACCCAACAACTGCTGTATTATAGATAGCCGACGATAGGTTGCCGACATCGAGCGCTTTCCAATCCACGTCTGCGCTCGCCCATAACGCGACGAGCATCAAAATTGTAGATAAGCATATAAATCGTAATAATCTCATAGGTTACGTTTCACCTCATATATTTATTGAATGTTGCAATGACAAATCGCTCTTGATGGAACTTGATGGAAAATGTAGGCAAGAAATGATTCCAGTAAATATCAAAAATGTTTATAAAGCCGCTCGTAATGCATAAGGCTGCACCAAAATATCCGCTGGTATTCCAAGTTCCATGTGCAATTTCCGAATCATGTCCAGAGATAAACTGCGTTGACGAGCCAAGACTTCTGACACGCATGGATGCGAACCGAGATAGGGTTCAAGATCGCGTTCAGATAACCCTCGATTTTCCATGTAGTGAAGAATCGCCTCAATAGGATCTGGTGGTGGAATGGGATAATGCTCATCTTCATAAACTTCTACCAACGTGACGAGCACATCAAGTTTATCCCCTTCTGGTGAACCATAATTTGATCCCCACAGTTGTTCTATTTCCTTTAGCGCAGCTTCATAGTCTGCTTCGGTCTTAATTGGTTTAATTTTCATTGTTATCACCTCAGATTGTAGCGGCGTTAATCCGATTATAGGCTTGGTGTGTCCCAACAAATCGGACGTAAACAATACCGTATTGATAATTAATTGCCGCTACCAAACGGTAGGCGTTGCCTTTAATATTAAACACTACCCGGTTGTTTCCAATGAAACTGGCATTTCGATAAATTGCTTTGACCTCAGATGGTGTTCTCCATTTTGCCCGTTTCACATTAGCATACCACGCTTGCAGAGATCCCTCAGCATTGGGATGTCTTGCCCAAAAGTCTCTTAAAGCACTGCGTGATATAATTCTCATATAGGTATTAAACCATAATTTACAACTGGCAATTCATCTAATCACTGGGTCTCTGCAATTTCAAAAACCCGATACTGTTGCATTTTTCCGTTTCCGATGTCCACTTCGCCTTCGATGAACAAGGGATAATTGTAAACCGTTTCTTTGACAGAGAAAAGATACGGGATCGCACCCGCTTCGCGTGCTATCTCTGCTTGACTCTTGAAATCGCGAGGCCCTTCTTTTCTATGCTTATTGTAAATCTGATACGTTGACCTGTCGGCATAATACATCAGATCGAAATGCGCGCCGACGCGTTCATCGTCAAGAAAGAAGCAGGCGTTCTCTGGCATTTCACGTTGGAGACGTTGCCCGCTCACTTCGTATAGAGGAACCTGACTGTTCCGCTCCGTAACCCTGTAAGCGGCATGCACATACCGTCCTGCATAGAACAACGCGATTATCAGTGCGGTCGTCCGGAGCCCCAGCCATATCCATCTCTGCAGGTTGCGGTGACGAATCAGCATATAAACACCCACGAAAATTGCGAGCAACACCCCGAACCCGATCAGTTGCTCAACAATCCAGAAATTCGTCTGGATAAAAGGCGCGACTTTCTTGAGTCCATCGAACTGATCTCTGCTTTTGACGAGCGTCCACCCGCCAGTGATAACAGTAATCGCGAGCATCCCTGCCATCCAAATAGATGTATAAATCCAGTCTCGTCGTTGCCATGCTCGGCTGATAACTGCTGCGAGACACATCAGTAGCGGTGGCACGGCAATCATCGTCGCCGATGGTGTTTTCGTCTGTGCAAGCGTGTGCGGAACGATCACACCGATCCCCCATGCTAACACAAAAAGTTCCGCCAACCCCCAACGCTTGAATAGGACCACTATCAAACATAATACGGCTGCAATGAGTGCGGCATAGAATACCGGATAAAACAGCGGCATGTAATCAAACAGCGGTCGATCCCAACTTGCGCCCCAACTTTCAACATCTGTGTTCAGATGATCCAACACGCGTTTATGTTCCCAAAGGAATTCCTTGCGATAGTAAATCAGACAATAGATGACCCACGGTGCGACTGTCGCAATTGCCGCTAAAAGTTGTAATCCAATGTCTCTGAGGCGAATCTTTGCCTCTTGCGCCTCGTTTTGCGAGCGATGATCTGATCTGCGTTTCTCGTGATAGATTTGTTTGCCTCGTGCAACACACCAAAAGACAAGCGCGATACCAAAGGTGATGAGCGCGAGGTAACTTTTCGACAGATACGCGACACCCATCGCAACGCCGGATAAGATGTAATTCCGCCGTTTTCCTGTTCGAATCGCTCGGAGCAGGAACCAACACGAGACTTGTACCCAGAGTAACAAAGCGATGTCAATGTGATCCGAATAACGATAGCCGTGAACCGACTCAAAGAGAAACGGGTTAAACGCTTGAAGAAACGCCGCTATGAGTCCCGCCCGTTTGTCAAAGAGATCCGAAGCGATTCGGAACGTCAACCATGTCGTCACAACTAAACTGATTGCCGATGGCAATCGGAGTGCGAACGTATTGATACCGAAAATCAGGTGCGAAATCCAGATCGTCCACATCGCTACCGGTGGTTTGTGTAGCCAGATGTGGTTTTCACCCCAGCCTTTGTAGTCGTAAGGGAGCCACGGTTGATCGTAGAGCGTGAATTTGAGTGGATGTTTCGTCAAATTCCGTGCAACGACGGCGTGGAACCCTTCGTCCCAATACGTAATGCCACTGTGCCCGAGGTTCCGCAGCACCAGAACTCCTGAAGCAATCAGAATGCAGAGAAGGACAATTTTTACGAGTGTAAATTCGCTTTTTAAGCGTGCTCTCCCAAAATTCATCTGCAGTTATAGATTCTTGGCTCCTTCTATTACTTTCAAAGCGAATCGTAATGCCTCATTAACGGCTTGTTCGCTTGGAAAAGCAGCAGCAACATCTGGTTCAAGGCGGACAATGTTTGTCCCAGCAGCGTATTGCTTCGCGTATTTCCCACGAACGCCATCTTTTAGCATCGTTTCGTCGTATTCGGGACGCAATTCGTCATTCAGTTCGGTGGTATCAGTCGTTTTGAAACTGAACAAAAATAGTGTTTGACAACCCGTAGGGGAAACCTCCATCAATCCAATCTCTTTGACTTCCGTGGAAACCGGCAAATCCATTTGCCGACAAACGTTTACTGCTTTAGTAATCTGGTCCTCTGACAGCCCAAAAGCGAGCGTGCAGTGCGGTACCCACTGCCCAACGGTGTAATATTCCCTTTGTTCTTTTGCGTATTTTTTGAAGATTTCATGAAATGCCGCGTGTAGATTCAGCAATTGCGAAGTGGCTGTTGCGCCCCAGTAAACAAACCCTTCCGATGTAGAAAAGATGCTTATGTTTGGGAACGACAATCGGAATGGCGCAAGGCTCGCCGCAAACGTTGAAAGCTCCTTCGCAAACGCATTAAGTTCAAGGTGCTCGCAAATCCCAAGTGATATATGTGGACGATAACCACCTTTGGGCATAGAATCACTAATTCCTGCTTCATCAAGGGCGTGCCACGCGCCGCGAAGGTGTTCTTCGGTTGAGGGATCAAAATACAGTTCAGCAACAAATGGCATACATAACCTCTTTAAAGTCTGTCAAACTCGGTTGAGGACTCGAAGTACAGTTCCAACGCTTCTGCCAGATTGTCTAAAGCCCCTTCTTCACTTTCACCTTGACTTGCAATATCGACCTCTAAACATTGGGCAATAAACCAGTTATCTTCTTTCCAGACACTCGCCGTAAAAGTTTGTGTTTTCATTTTCGATCCTTCCCTTAAACTATCAATTTGCGGCATTCAAGCACAGACTAACAGTCTATGCTACAATACCTGTCCCCATTTAACGGATTCTGCTACAAAGATGGCAACCCGCGTTATAGATCAGAATCCTTGATTCTATTGTAGATGTCAGTGCCCTTGGCAACTAATTTCTCGCGAATTTCATCCCAATCATCGCGGTCGTTTTTGCCTTTGTTAATGACAGGAAAAATCACCGTTGTACGGGTGGGTGTATCCTTGTATTCGTAATCGTATTCCGATTTCGGAAATAATGGCATAATCTTGTCTCGACGCTCAAAGTGGTTTGGTTTCAGAAAGTACAATCGAATATAGCATTTCTGGTTAGTAAGTCTAAGCCACACTTCTACACCAGGGATAGTTTTATTACCCATCCAGCCGTTATTGTGATGAGACATAGGCGGTCCCATAAATAGTTTTCCGAGTTCACCCCTGCGAATCGGTGCCCAGAATTCATCATATTCAATGTCCAGTTGTCTCTCGGTTTGAATATCTATTGCAGGTCGAGCAACATGATGAAAGTATAGTTCCTCATGCGTATTTGCCTGTGCTTGAATGAGATACCAATCAATGCTACTGTCTTCATTTCGCAGATTGCACGTAACAATCATCAGTTCTTCAAAACTTTCGGCTACTAACGCTGCCACATCGGCTTCCTTCAAGCGCGCGTAAGACTCAAGTCTGCCCCAGTGATCCCAATTTGCCTTGCCGAATTGGTTTTCGACAACGAGTGTACCATTTTCACCGACAGCGACAATGTCTGCTCTGCGCGTGCCTACGTTGGATTCCGTTTCAGCGTCCTCAAAACTACCAATTCTGAGCACATCAAGATTATCAGCAAGATCAGCCGAAAAGTCTTCTTCTTGGTTGTAAATCTTTGATAAGGATACTGTTTTTTGACGTTTCATTTGAGTTCGCTATCTCTCCTAAAAGTCAAGACTCACACCCATCATATTTAAGGGTGGTCATTTGGATCATCTACTGACAGTCCTCCAGCTGCAGCTGCGGCATTGAGTCCCCTATCTGCAGAGAGAAAAGAGAGCGGTGGAATTCCACTTGCGATACAAAGTGCCTGAACTTCGCAGGCCGCTGCGAGTTGTACCGCATCAAAGCCGCGTAAACCATAAATTTCAGCTAAGATCATCGCCCGATTCACTAACTGCTCGGTCACTTCAATGATCTGATACTCGTTCAGTAAGTCATTTTTCAAGGTGGCAATTACCATCGCAGCATCAGCCGAGACAATTGTGCCCTCCCGTTTCCGACGCGAGACAGCAGAAATAACCTCAACCCCTGTAATACGGACAGTGTAAATCTCGTTTCCTGCAGCAGGGTCAGTGATGCTGAGAACCCATTGTGAACCAATTTCATTGACGTAACGTTTAACAAGACAACTACTATCCATATAGTAGATCACCGCCTATTTTCGCTCCTCAATAATTGTTTGTGAGACAGGTTTCCCCTTGACCTCAATGAGTTGCCGTTCAATAGTGTCAGCGACAGAAGGGTTCTTCACTTCTTTAACTAAGCCTTTCGACAGTAGGACTTGATGAAATACTTCCAGTTTATCGGCTTCGTCTTGCGCTTTCAAGAGTTTCCGTAAGTGGGACCGATCAGTCGAACTTAACGTTTTTATGGCTTCTGCGATTTCCGGTATTCGCATCGTTCGCCTCCTTATTATCCTATTCAATTAAAAGTTCAGACTCATGCCCATCATCACTAAGCGCGAGGAACTCCATGATAGTGGAACACAAGATCCAAAACGCAAGGCACAGGCTAACGGTCTCCTATGCTACAACTAAAAATCCAAACTCACGCCCATCATAATCAACCGCGGCGAACTCCATGACAACGGATGCGAATGCTTCTGATTGTCAAGCGGGATACCGTATCGGTCATATGTTACTGCGTCTAAGAGATCGTCCAGATTTTTCGTGTTGAAGATGTTCCGAATGTCCGCAAAGAAGGTATAGGTCAACCCACCAATGCGACTCCGTTTACTGATAAGTGCGTCCACATTATAGGTCGCGGGATAACGCTTCGAGTTGATATCGGGTTTGACGGGTGCCCTCGGATTCGGTGTGTAGGGTAAACCGCTGCCATATCTGCCAATTAAATTGACAGCCGCATCAAGGGGCAATTGGATGTCCAACAGTCCAGAAAAAACGTGACGTTGATCCCATGCCAACGGATGGCTTTCCGTTACGTCAGGCTGTTGTCGATAGTAGGTGAGATAGCCCAGATTTCGACTGGAGCCTTTTCCCTTCGCGACGGAATAGGTGTAACTGAGCATCCCAGAGACCGGACTTCCGCCTGTGCGCCACTTGCGAATCGTGAGTTCAAATCCCTGCACTCGCCCATAGATGCCGTGGAGCATACCCTCGAATTCACCGTTGAGGAAGTAACTGTAATCGTTGGTGATGTCAACATGCACGCTATTGACAAGCTTATCAATATCCTTGGTGAACCCCGTGATGTCAATCGTCAAGTCATCGGTGAATTGTCGTATGATACCGACTTCATAAGCGATGGTTCTCTCCGGATCTAAGTCAGGGTTCCCTCTTCTTCGGATTGCACCCCGCATATCAAAATTGAGATTTTCGTAGAGATCATCACCTCGCGGAATCTGATAGTAATGCCCGTAGGTAAAGTGCAACTTCGATCGGTCGGTAACCGGGAAGGAAATACCCAGACGCGGTGCGACCATGTGTTTGGTGGAAGCCTCAACAGGATTCTTAATGATCGGGAGTCCAACTTTATAGGTGCTTTTATCCAATTTAATAGTGCCATCGTCGTTCAGTTCGAGCGGATCAAACGGGTCTGCGGGTGAGACTCCAGATGGATTATACAGGTCATATCGTAAGCCAGCGTTGACGATCATGCCTTCATACTCCATCTTGTCTTGGAGATACATACTCAAGGATTGAGGCTGGACATCATAGTACTCCATATAGAGGTTGGAACTTCCGTAATTTGTTGTGCTGAGATTATAGAGATCGTATCCCAAAAACTCAACACCCGTCTGGATCAGGTGATTTGCTGTAACTTGGCTGGCAAAATCGGCTCTTGCTATTGAAGTTGTTGCCCTGCTGGACCCCCAAGAATTACTGTCACCTGCGACGAAATAGGTTGTATCGTTGTAAGCCTGTTGGGGCGGGTTTCTGATTCTGCCCTCTTCTTGATTCTGTGCAAAGGATTTATCGGGATCCCATGCGTTTTCACCAAACGTCTTTTCCAACGGATCCCACACCTTTCCGGGTTGATGCGCCTCACCAGAACGATGAAATTGCCCAAGTGTCAGCGTATAGAAAGTACCAGAGTTGATATTATGTGAGAGTCGCACGGACGTATTCCGCGCGCTTGAATTTGATACCGGAACGGCATTGGGCCAAAAGCGGAGCGAACCGCCATAGGAATGACTCTCGCCGCGGTTGAAAAGCCCACTTGCGGTGAGTTTGATACTCGGTGTCACTTCAAACTTCAGTTTCCCTTGGAAGATATAGGATGTCCCGTTGCTATTCGGGAAAAAACTGTGATTTCGTGATAGCTGGCTGGAGGCGGCAAACGTTAAACGATTCCCCCATATTGGTCCGCTGAGCGCAAATTCACCGATATGGCTCGGCGATAGATCATACTTCTTCGTGTCATTGAACAACCCACTATACTGTTCGAGATCGACGACGTAACCGTCTAATAAAGTAACCTGTCTCTTCTCATAGTCGATAACAGTGCCATCGGCATCCTTGTAAGGTTGGCGTGTCATGATTGTTTCACCCGTATCGGGGTTAACTTGGGGTTCACCTGTCTCGGGATCCATCACCGGTTGAAGCGGGTTTTGGGTCCTGTCGGCATATACGCCCGGGAAAATCTCCGTAAAGACGACCTGTTCATCGCCTTCCCGTTCTGCTAACTCCGCAACGGTGACATCCTGTCCACGGTAGGGCGTTTGATAGTCGTAGGGTTGCCCGAAGAAAATACCTCTGAAGGGTTCAATCGCAACCGGTCGAAATCCGTTGTCTGGATCGAGCCATGGACCGTATAACGGATCGCCGTGATGGGTCCCCCACTGTCCGACCCGGTACCGGATTCTACCAGAGAATTTATTTGTTCCGACCTTCGTGATGAGATTAACAATACCGGATTGTGCGTCCCCGTGTTCCGCATTGAATCCGCCCGTGATGACTTCCATCTGCTCAAGGGAATTCGTGCCGATACTCAAACCCAAACTTCTGCTGATCGGATTATTAATTGGGATACCGTCAATGAGATACCGAATCTCCATCGACCTCCCGCCCCGAACATGCGTTGAACCGGTTGAGTTCAGGACCGCAACCCCAGGAAGGGTTTGTAAAATCCCATTCACGGTATCGCGGGGCATCGCTTCAATATCGTCCGATTCAATGATCCTCGTCGTCTGCGTAACGTCCCGCTTGACGAGAGGCTTGACAGCCGTCACCGTTATCCCTTCAAGTTGCACCGCAGCACTTTTTAGGGTAAAGTCTAACGTCGTCGTAAGACCGGCGATTACCCCTGTCCCCGCTACAGTCTCTACCGCATACCCCGTGAGGTTAACCCTCACATCATAGCTTCCGGGTGGGATGTTCGTCATAACATAGTAGCCAGCGGTGTTGGTTGTCGTGGTACTGCTCGTTCCGACGAGCGTCACCGTGACGTTTGCCAGCGGTTCATTCGTTGCTTCAGCGGTGATGACACCCGCAATTTTTCCAGTGATCGCAGCAGAGGCATCAAAGTTCACTCCTACTGCCATATATCCCGCAACAAGTAAGAAAAGCGTCACTTTAGTGAAACCTGTGAAACTTGCAAGTTTCCGTAACTCACCGCTAAAAGTTTTTAAGATACTATTTTTCTTCAATTTGATAACTCCTTATCTGTTCTGAATGTTTCCAGACTAAATATATAAAATTTTGATCGAGAAACCCAGCGTATAAATCGTTTGGGGTCTACAAAACATTCTCAATAAATCTGAGGCTTTTTAAGGTGCGTTCGGTATGATATTCAATGAAATTGCCAAGCAGACGCTTAAGTTCCTGATGATTGCGGGTAGAGGCGCGGATTCGGTTAAACCGCTCCCATTCAGATTTCCGAAGCACTTTCAACAATTCGCAACTACCGAGTGCAATTGCCAAGGCAGCACCGTCTCGATTTTTGCACTCACCACAAAGCACACCACCGTATCGGACGCTGAAAGCGATGCCGAATCTGTCTGTCGTTCCCTCTCTCACAGATGAACCGCAATGCACACACCGTGAAAGTTCCGGTCCATACCCTGCACAATCGAGAAACTTAATCTCAAACCCTCTGGCGAGCAAAGGAATATCATCCGCATGAACTAAAGCGTGGTAGGTGGTATGGAGGAGACTGAAAATCTCAGGGCTGGCGATCCCCTCTGATGCGATGCTGTCTACGAGTTCAGCGAAATAACATCCGTAGGTGATGCGTGTGAAATCGGAACGAATCGCGTCAAACCCGTCAATCAGATTGAAGTCGGTGATGTTTTGCAATTCCCGATTTTCGCGATGCTGAAAGAGAAGGGTTCCGTGGTTGAGGAGTTCTAAGCTTCCACTGAGGCGACTTTTTGGACTTTTTACGCCGTAAGCGACTGCCTTAACTTTCCCGAAATCAGGCGTGTAGAAGGTAATGATTTTATGGAATTCTTGGAGGGGAAAGGTGCGAATGACAATCGCCTGGGTTTTTTGAGCTGCCATGGTTTCGGGTGTGGTAGATGCGCTTTCGCTGAAGGACTAAAGTCGGGGCGAGAGGATTTGAACCTCCGACCTCCTGCTCCCGAAGCAGGCGCGCTAGCCGGGCTGCGCTACGCCCCGTTCTTATGTTTAATTATACCTCTTCTGCGGCGGATTGTCAAATTAATTTCAAAATTGCAACGTTCGTACAAATTCCATTCCCTTCGGAAACGGGTCCCCTTCAAAAGTCCGCCCGTGGAATGGAGGTCAGCAATTCCTACTTTTAAGATGCATCACCGGTGTCGATATCTGGCACCCGAAGATGAATCCTATGGACGCGACGTTCATCCGCCTCGAATACGGTAAAACGGATTCCGCGGTAGGTAAATTGATCGCCCTGTGCAGGCACGCGCCCGAGATGGTCTACGACAAAGCCACCGATTGTATCAATGTGTTCCGCTTCAAGCTCTGTCCCGAGTTTTTCGTTCAACTCAATAAGATTCAGCCTCGCATCCACCGAATAGGTGTTGACATCTATCTGGACGTAGTCATCCTGTTCATCGATTTCGTCTTCATCGTGGATTTCGCCGACAATTTCTTCGATGATATTTTCTAACGTCACAATCCCAGCAGTGCCGCCGTATTCATCCACAACGATTGCGATGTGCTGTTTATGCGCTCGAAGTTCCCGGAAGAGTTCTGAAATATTCTTACTCTCTGGTGTGAAAAAAGGACTCCGATCAACGATCAGTTCCCCCAAATTGATCGGTTCGCCTTTCTCCCAGCAATCCAACATATCTTTAACGTGTAAAATGCCGACAATTAGGTCGATGGTTTCCTCATAGATGGGAATACGGGTATGTCGGCAGGCGATGGTTGTCTGTAAAACCTCGTCCCCAGGGGTGGTAACTTCAAGACAGATCATGTCGGTCCGTGCAACCATGATTTCTCGAACGACTTTATCTGGCAAATCTAAAATCCGAGAGATCATTTCTCGGTCGTCTGGTTCTAAAATTTCTTGGCTATCGGCGACGTTATCGAGGGTCTCCAAAACCTCTGGAGATACGAGGCTGTCTTGTGCTGTGGTCACCTTACCTCCAAAGACGCGGACGATAAGGTTTGCGAGGAAATTCAAGGGGATTAAAACCACGAATCCGCCCCAATAGAGCGCACGGAGCACCCTGAGTGCTCGAATCGTGGCTTCCCCCGTGCTACCCTGCACATAATTTTTCGGAAACAATTCAGTAAAGACGACGAAACAGGCGACTGCGAGAGCCGCATTCGCCACTGGATATTGGTATTCCCAAAACGTCATAAATACCATAACGCTCACCACTATCAGAATCGTTTTAGCGGTGATAATGGTCAACGAGTAGTGGCGCGGGTTGCGCAATAGGGAAGTTAGTAGTTCGTAGCGTTTGCCGCCCTCCTCGGCAAACTTGAGAATATCATCTCGCGTTAACCGAGCAAGTAACGCTTCGGCAGCTGAAAACAGCGCATTGAGAATTAAAAGTATGCCTAAGCTAACAAGTTTGATGACTAAGGCTAGGTCGTCCAAACGTAAAATCACACTCCTAATAACGGACCAATTTCGCGGTGATCAGATTTTTAATTTTACCTTTCCTGTAGTAACCGAAAGATACTCTCCTGTTTCTCAAACATGATCTCGGCTTCTTCTTGCGTTTGATGGTCGTAACCGAGCAGATGTAGCATGCCGTGGACGGTGAGCAACGCGGTTTCGGTTTCAAGATTACCGCAATCTCCACTCAGTCCATCTCTCGTCAATGCTTGCCGCGCAGCGGTTTCAAGGGAGACAACAAGATCCCCAAGCAAACTTGGATTTACATCACCATCTTCACCTTCACGCATTGAAAACGCTAACACATCTGTCGGTGCATCAGTACCACGATACTCGCGGTTGAGTTGTCTCATGTCACTATCATCTGTCAAGAGGACGCTGACCTCACACGGTTCTGCGTCATGCGCCTTTAGCGTTGCACGCACCGCGTTGTAAACCACTTCTACATCAAAAGTGGTATCGCGACTCGTATTGGTAACCCGAATCAAAACGGTTATCCTTCTTCACTGGCGGCATCCGATGGATTCACCCCGTTGCGTCTCGTATTGTGCGGCGATGCCTGCTCATACGCCTCAACAATCCGTTGGACCAATTCATGCCGGACGACATCAACTTTAGAGAAATAGACGAACTGGATACCTTTGATATCCGAAAGCACCTCTTGTGCGTCTGCGAGTCCTGAGACCTTATGGTTCGGCAGATCGGTCTGCGTAATATCGCCCGTAACTACGGCTTTTGAATCGAAACCGAGTCGGGTCAAAAACATCTTCATTTGCTCAATAGTAGCATTTTGTGCTTCATCCAAGACGACAAACGAGTTATTGAGGGTCCTACCTCGCATGAACGCAATAGGTGCGACTTCAATCACATTGCGTTCAATGTATTTGTCGAGTGTATCTGCGGGCATCATATCGTAGAGGGCATCGTATAACGGGCGTAGATAAGGATGGACTTTGTCTGCGATGTCACCCGGTAGAAAACCGAGACGTTCACCGGCTTCAACTGCGGGACGCGTCAAGATAATACGACTCACCTGTCCGCTTTTGAGTGCAGAAACCGCCATCGCCATAGCGAGATACGTCTTTCCCGTTCCCGCCGGTCCGATGCCGAAGACCAAATCGTTGTGCTTAATTGCCTCAACATATCGTTTCTGCCCAGCAGTTTTCGGACGAATCACACCGCGTTTCGAGAATACTGGAATAGACTCGGCTCCAGTTTCCTCTAAAATATCGCGTTCACCCGCACTCGACGCTCGAATTACATAGTTGACATCGGCTGTCTGAATGCGTTCTCCTTTCCGGATGCGGTGAAGTAGAGATTCGAGAACTGTTGTCACCCGGTTAACTTCTGTAATATCTTCACCAATGACAGCGACGCTGTCGCTTTTCAAAACAACGCGCACATCAAACCCATCTTCGATGATTTTCAAGAAGGCATCACTTTGTCCGAAGAGGGCTTGCACTTCAGCATTGCTCTGTATGGGAACACCCTTTGATTCTTGTTTTTGCAATCGAATTCTAATCCTCCGGCTATTTGAACGGGAAACCTATAGGTTTCGCCGCGTGTGTTCTGTCTAAACCTTAGCACACCTGCTAAAAAATGTCAAATTTCAGGAGTTATACACAATTTTCTAATTTACCTTGCGGGGAACAACGATAGACAACCTCGTCATTCATTTTTATTTTACAAGATTTTTAAACAAAAGTCAAGTGGATTTTATTACCTGCCATAGAATTTAACTTCTCGGATTGAGGCACCTTTAAGCGGGATTCGCAATTCACCTATTTCGTTGCCGTGGGACACATTATCTGAATCCTCCAACGCATTCGCTGTCAATCGCAAATACAGCACTATTCGTTCAATTTGGAATTTCACTGGGAGTGTGCCTTCTACACGCTGGGAGCGTTTATCCTCTACCGCCGTAAACGAAAGCATCCACTTCGGCGATTTCTCTTCAGCAGTGGCATCCAAAGCGAAATTAGGAATGGTCGATGCGGGGTAGACTTCGATATACTTGATATAGGTCGGCGCGTCGAGTTTAATCAACGTCTCGGTTTTTAGACTCCCTATCACTCGACGCTGATATTGGCGTGACGCGTATCTCAAGTTTCGCACAAACTCTTTTTTGATGGACCCTTTTGCCGCAAAGGTGCCTACCGTCGACAGGTCGCCATCCACCATCTCAGGATTTTGTGTACAAGAAAGCCGCGAAGCTGGTATTGCGATAGGGGGTGCTTCTTGCAACAAGGCACAGCCTATAACACCGAACACCAGCAACAATAGAACGCCGAACATTCGCAATTTCATTTCTCGGCCCTCTTCATCAGATAGGAAACTCTTCTTATGGCAAAGTCAGCGATTCAGTAGACATCGGATAATTGGCGAGGTTAGGATACCCCGCCAGCGAAGATGACGCTTTTGCGTTTCCATGATCCACCCAGCATGTCCACTTACTTTTCTGTTTTACTATACAACGGCTGTTGTCCGTAGAGTTTGATTTCGCGAATGGAAGCCCCTTTCAATGGAATGTCAATTCCTTCGTTACTTACGCTGTCATCAAACCGCGTGGCATCCTGTCGATCCTCTACTGCATCTGCCGTCACGCGTAGGTAAAGCAATTCCCTTTCCACTTGGAATTTCACCGGTTTTGTGCCTTCTACATCTTCATACTGTTTGTCATGCACAGGCTTGAAACCTGTACCGGATTCACCGAAGTGACGTTCCGATTCATCCAAGGCGGTGCTGAGTGCCAAAGTGGGAATAGGCGACGCCGGATAAACTTCCACAGAACTCACATACATCGGTTTTTCCAGTTTAATCAAAATCTCACATCGGATTGTTCCGTCAAGCTCTGTTACATACTGGTTTTTGCCGTAGAAACCCGACTCGCCCTCCACGATATCATATTTTTTTTCCACAGCCCCTCGCACTTCAAAAGTCCCGACTGTTTCCAAGTTACCATCTACTATTTCGGGATGGGTGTCGCAGGTCAGTCGAGAAGATGCGATTTCCTCAATAGGCGTGTCCTGAAGCCAAGTTAAACGCGACGGTAGAATTTCCGTTCCCGATTTCCCTTGAAGTCCTGCACAACCAGCGATGCTGAACGACAGCAACAATAAAATGCTAAACGCCCATTTCTTCATTTTCTCGCTCCTTCCCCGTTACGGGGTCTGATGGATGTAAAATTTGACTTCCCGGATGGAAGCCCCTTTCAGTGGAATCTCAACGCCTGAGTTCGCGGTTCGTTCGGAATTCTGTCTGTCCTCTATCCCATCTGCACTCATTCGCAGATAAAGCACCTCTCGTCCGATACGATAACGCACTGGGTTCAGCCCTTCTATGTCCTGATGCTGCTTGTCGGACACCCGTTCAAAGGCGATATCAAAGCGCGGGGGGTCATCGGTCGTTGTCATCATCGCGAAATTCGGAATCAGTCGCGATGCCGGATAGACCTCTACATGGGAAACATAGGTCGGAGCATCCAGTTTGATAATCGCCTCTGTCCGGCGTTGCCCTTCAACCTGTGTTATGTAACGCCGTTGTGCATAGGCAAGCCCGCGCCCCTGCCCTTCGTGAAGGATATACGCTTTTCGGACAAATCCCCTCACTGCGAATGCGCTCTCCGTCTCCAGATTACCATCTACAAACTCTGGGTTAGATTCACAGGTGAGGCGTGACGCCGTCATCTCACCAATGGGCTGATTCAGGGCAGCACACCCCGCAATACCGATAAGCAAAACAAACAAGCCGTAGACTTTCATTTTCTCCTCCTGTTGCATGTTTACGGCACACGGCGTGTGCCTACCACTATACGGGAACCGGAACATCAAAGCGTTCTGCGGCTTCAACGAGGCGATTCCAAGTCGGCTCTTCTATGGGTATACCTTCACGCAGGCGTTTCTGGCGGTTCCGTTCCTCAAATTCTCCAGGGGCATAGATTTCGTCAACACCGGGCAACCGCGCGGAAGACTTCACCCACTCTACAAGATACGCGATCTCTTGTTCATAATCCGCTAAATCGATGAAATCTTCAATTTTAATCGCAAACATCACAATACCACTCGCGCCGCGGGTCGGTTCTTCACGGCTACATCCTGCCCAAGACAACCCACCCGCGATGGCATCTATCATCACACCGAGACCAAACCCTTTGTGTCCGAACTGGAAACCACCGAGTGGCATAACGGCTGTGTCCTGTGGACGTTCACGAAACGCATTCGGGTCGGTGAGCGGTTCACCTTCGGCATCTATCATCCAGCCTTCCGGTATAGATTCACCACGCGCCGTCTGAACGAGCAATTTCCCGCCTGCGACGACACTGAGCGTCATATCAAGGAGAAGAGGTTCCCCGCCCTGACGCGGCACTGAGATCGCAATCGGATTCGGTGGCAGTCTGCGAGAAGTCCCACCGTGCGGATGCATGAAACGTCCACCGCCGTTGAGCAGAACGATCCCGATCATACCAGCACGTGCCGCAATCGGTGGATATTCACCCATCCGTCCTGCGTGCCCACACCGATGCAACCCAACCGCACCGATCGTGCAGCTTTCTGCCTTTTCGATAGCCATCTCCATCGCCTTACGAGCGGCAACCATACCGAGCGCACCGTTGGCATTGATAACGGTCGCTGCACCGCTCTCTCTGACAATCTCCATTTTATCTACGGCGGGACCCCCTTCCATGCCGCCGATATAGTTCGGGGCGTTGATAACACCGTGTGAATCGTGTCCGACGAGGTTAGAATCGACGACGTGGTCACTGACGATACGTGCGTCCTCCTCTGTGCCACCCGCCCCGCGGTATATGTCATACACAAACTTTCTCAAAACATCATGAGTTACAATCGGCATAAATGCCCTCCCTGAAATTTAAAACAGTCAGCAAAATGAAACAATTCAGAATTCCACACTCTTGCTATACCTGACGAAACCCGTCATCCGTGCGATGCCAATTCTGTCCGTGATTAGGATCACGGAACGGTATATGCCTACCTAACAACTGTTTTAGCACATCGCTTTCGCCTGCCAACTCGTCATCTGTCAGCTGACGCGGCATATCCTCCTGTGGATAGATAACCGAACGGTTATACATACCGAGTAATCCGACGCGGGATGTATCCGTCAGGTTCGCCCGAGACTGATGCCAGATTGCACCGTTCGTGAACATGATAGAGCCTTTCGGTGCGACAGCGATGCGCATCTCAAGCCCTTCTGCCTCTCCTAACTCCGGGCGGCGGAGCGTTTTGTGTGACTCTGGAATACACGCCGTTGCCCCGTTCTCTTCAGTAAAGTCATCTAACATCCAGACCGTCTGTCCCGTCAATGAACCGGACGGGAACGGGGATTGCATCGCCCAATAGGGATAGTCGATATGCCAACCGCCTGCCGGTGCGCCGGGTCCAACGATGTTCGCAGTAAACGTGGAAGCGATAACATCTTCGCCGAGCATCCGTTTCCACACTGCAACCACAGTTGGGTGCTGGATGAAATAGCGGAAGATTGGCGATTTCCCGACGATTGCCCAGACGCGTCGAATTTTACCATCCCCATAACTGTGATCATGTCCGTTGGCGATATCCTCTTCCACCATGTTCCAGACTGCCTCGCGCGCTGCGTCTGCCTCTTCGTCGGTAATCACATTTTCGATGATATGGAAGCCGACTTCGCGCAGGTCATGTTCAACACGGTCAAGTCTCTCTGAACCTAATGCTGCCCCAATTTTATTGCCCTGTATTTGTAGCATATTTGCACCTTTGCACTACCGGATACGCGGTAGATTGCGAACCGTCTCAATAATCCGATCCTCCAGATCGTCGGCATCGCTATCTGGAACCAGATTGTGTTTGTCCATCCACGCGATGTTTTCTGCTACACCCTCTGTAACCGGAACTTGTGGCGTAAATTCAGGTAATACTGCTGCCAACTTCTCGTGGCTGAAGATTTGAGTGTGCCCGAAGTTGCCCCGCAAACCGCTGAACCGCTCCGGTGCCATCGCGATGAGTGTCTCTAGGGATACATGCACAATCTCTATGTCAACACCGAGTGCCTCCGCCGCGGCACGGTGCCATTCGTCCCACGTTCGCGCCTGTGGATGGACGATATTGTATATTTCGCCGAAGCCATCGGATTTGCCTAATATATCTGTAAACGCAATTCCAGCGTCGCGAGATGACAGGAATTGAAAATAGTTCAATCCGTCGCCTGCGGAGAGGATCGGTTTCCCCTTCCGCAACCTGTCTATCCAACTGCCGTCTCCACCCACCTGCCGATGGAGGTTCATGCCGGGTCCGTGTGTATAGGACGGCTTGAAAATGGTTACAGGGAACCCATCGCGTGCGTGAGCTTCTAAGAGGAGGTTATCCGCTTCGACTTTCCCAAGTCCATAGCCGGATGTGCCTTGCAACGGTGCCGTCTCTGGGAGGTTAATCCCGCTGAATGGGGGTCCGTAGGTCATCACCGTTGAACAGTGAACGAAGTGTCCGACGCGTCCCTGACATGCGCGAAGTGCGGAAGCGGCATCTTCGGCGTTGAAGCTAATCATATCAATGACTGCATCCCATTCCTCCGCGCCGACTTTCGCTTCAAAATCCTCACGATTTTTTCGGTCACCATGAATTACGCGAACACCTGGCGGCGGTGGATCGGCGTGTTGTCCGCGATTGAACAGGACGACTTCATGGTTTCGGTTTTGCAGCGCGGCAACAATCCCACGACTGATGTTGCCCGTGCCTCCGATAACTAAAACTTTCATTGGCTGGATTCCTCCTCTATCAAATTTATCTCCATGGGAGTTAATTCATACAGTTCGTATATCAATTGGTCTATTTTCCATTTAGTGTCCGCGACCTCAAAACTGTCAGGGTCATTCAGTATCCGCTGGACTAACTCCGTGAGTTCTGCTTTTTGTTCTTCCCTCCGATCGGCTATTGGAGCCTTCTGCATGTTTCCTATGTTGAGCTTCAACCTTTTGAGAGCTTCGTTCCAGTACTTCCGATGAGCATACCAAGCAAAAAGGTTGCTGTTTAAAATTGCCAATAGAGAGAGGTCTTCTGTTGAGAAAAATGCAGCGGATGTCAGGAGTTTCCCAGAATCATCATAGGCAGCGCTCATAGAAGATGTTGTAGGTGGCCAAAAGATTTTCGGACGTTTTAGATCAGCATAAAAATTATACGCAGGCAAGTCCCAATAAAACTCAGCAGTAGCATAACGGCTCTTATAGGCAGATCGTTCTTTTAGTTTATCTATGTGGGAGCTCATGTGTTTGCTAATTTCTGGATAGGTTTCTGCAAAAATTTGCTCCGCTGTCGATTCATCTTTTCCGGTCCAGTGCCTCGGAATGCAGATGAGACATCCTAATTCTCCTTTCCATTTCCTCGGTTTAAGTAAAGGTTTTATCAGCTCGATGCTATCAGGATCTTCATTGACAAATTGATCACGGGTACATTCATCTATGAGGAACGCGGTGTGTCCTGGCACAATACCGATATGGAGGTTACCGTATCGACTCAACGGTCCTCCAGTTTTTCTCAGTTTGGCAAGCAAAGTCTCAGGTGAGGTTGGCTTGGATCTGTGCCTCTGCTGAGTAGCACCGTAGCCTTCAGAAGCTGATGTTTCTTTGGTTTCCTTCTGTTCATCAGAAGGGGGTTCATCTTTCTCTCCATAGGGAACGTCTCTGCCCTCATCTTTTGAAAAAAGAGCAGTTGGGATCTCATGTTCAGAACTTGTGTGGATATGCGTATTCTCTTGCGTCCAAGCCAAAATGTTTAAGACAGCTGTCGGCCAGTTTTTGAAATAAGCAATTGCGAAAGGTTGAAAGTATTCATTCATACAGATAAAACGCAATTCGGCGACCCTGCGTTTTTGTCCATCCAAACCTTTAGCAATAGCACGCAAGGCTTCAGCATAGCCCGATTCATTGTTGAATCGAATGAGAATAATTCCTGAAGATTCTCCGGGTGAAACACTGAATTCTTGGCAATCTAAAACTTGATTGGCAACTGTCCCACTGAGTCCCAGGGCAAAATTAGCATAGTTTATGGTAATATCCTTAAGCGAATACCCCTCTGGAATAGGTAAGTTCAGTTTTTCTTCTAAAAAGTGCAATAATGTATCTTCATCACCAATGCATTGAATATCTTCTCGTGTAATTTTAGTCATAACATTTTCCCTCCATTGCTTGCAGCGTTATGTAAATTTATGTGCTTTCAAGTCTGTGAAGGCGAGGAAACCTCGCCTCTACGCCGAGCCTACCTATCAGTTCAAAGTTGATGAAGTCCTAAGGTATGTCGGGCGGGGAAACCCCGCCCCTACGAACAATTCTATCTATCAGTTGAATATGGGCAGAACACTATTATGTTTGCTGAAAAGGTGGTTCTTGGATCACAGGAATAACGTAACTCCGAATTGTAAGATCCGCGAGTATTTCTGTTTCTGTCCGAGAAACTGGATTTTTCCGATGATCAAATACAACATAGTATCCCTCGGTTGCTTCCTCCAACTGCATATACGCTGCGAGTTGTTTTTTGCCTGCGGCGTATGAACGCTCGCCCTCCCAAATCTTGGTTTCAACGATATACTTTTGCGAATTGTGAAGAATTAGCAGATCCATTCTACCACGTCCTGTATGGACTTCCAGGTACATTCGCCCCTGGACCAACCGCACAAACTGATCAAGATAGGCAAACAGAAGGTACTGCCCAACAAACTCTTTCGGGGTCTCCGGTACCTGCAGGATTCGATAGCCTGCCCGGGCGATAAAGTTCTGAAAGTTATCAAGTAAGGCCTGTAGTCGAATCTGTCCATCAGGTGCGAGATAATCTAAGAAATCGGTTTCTGCGTCTTCTGGAAAGTATTCGTGCTCCAGTCCATTTATCAGGGGTTGGAACGCTTTCATGATGCGATACTGATAAATTGGGTTGACAA
>VXPE01000026.1 GCA_009839745.1 Candidatus Poribacteria bacterium | reverse complement strand
ATGCCGCGAACGGTGTTGTGGTTCGGACGTTGCAGTTGGGTCAGCAGTCGGCTGGCTACTATACGGATCGCGAACGTGCGGCGTATTGGGACGGTCGGAACGCTTCTGGCGAACAGGTGGCGAGCGGCGTGTATTTCTACCAATTGGAAACGGACGAAATTTCGTCGCTTCGCAAGATGGTCATCTTAAAGTAGGCATACGCTAAAAACAGGGATGTGCGCTTCGGTGTATGTCCCTGTTTTGTTTTAGAAAAAGGAAATATAAAAATGATGAACACAATTCAGATGATTGATGTAACTGCCATTGATCCAGATAGCACAATCAACGTGCGTCGGCAAGGTGTAGAAGAAAATGTTAAGAAAGTGAAAGCGTCTATCAAACAACACGGGTATTGGCCAGATCAACCGATTGTCATTCGCCCGCATCCTGATACTCATTCTACATACGACTATCAGAATGTTACGGGGCAATGCAGGTTAAAGGCGTGTTTAGCACTCGGTCTGAAAGAAATTCCTGCGTTTATAGAGAAGTTGAACGACGATGAAGCTATTCAGCGTTCATGGGGCGAAAATGAAGCTCGTGAGAGTCTCTCAGCGAGTGACAAAGCATACTGGACGGAAAAGATTTATAAGCAATACGAGGGCAACGGACATACGGCAAATGAGGCAATGAAACTTGCCGCGGAATTCCTTGGTGTAGAAGTTATCACAATTCAGAAGTATTATCGCCTTGTCTATTTGCCAAAAACTGTTATGGAGATGGTAAACAGTAAGGTACTTACTGAAACCGCCGCGGATGCGATTGCGACAAATACAATTGACTCGTATAACATAGAGCGAAGCAAACAAGCAATGGAAGACCGAGCCTCATGGTATCTTGGACTTGGTAGGGATGATCGGAAGCATGCTATTGAAACCATAAAGCAGTTGGGAAACAAGGCTTCTATTACTGATTTGAATGCTAATCTCAAAAAAAGACGAGAAGAGTCCAGGCTTGTTGTAGAATATGCAATTCCAACTGAATTGTATGACGATTTGCTACAATGGGGAATAGAGAGAGGTTTGGATAATGAGCGAGTTATCATAGGTCACATGATAGCAGAAACTCTTAAGAGGTAAACAAGATACCGATGGATACTAGCACAGCGAAAGAACTTCTAACATCTGAAAATACAAGGAAACCCTCAGAAATTGCCAAGGTTATAGATACTTTATATCGGGAACTCGGCACTTATAAAGCAATCGCGGAACAAGTCGGCAGATCGGAAAGTTTTTGGGGTGTGCGCCATCGCATTTTCGGACTTCCGGTAGGCATCCAGTGGAAAATTGATGAGGGGCAAATTGGAATCGAACAAGGTTATCAAATCTCTCGGCTTAAGAATGAAGAAGATCAATGGTTATTAGCTGTCGCGATTATAGAGACTAAAGACCTTACGGCAGAAGAATGTCAAAATGTGGTCAATCTCGTTCTGAAGGAGGAGAAGTCTATTCGAGAAGCCTTGGGGGTTTCCGCCGGTATCCGTTTTGATAAAATCCAACCGTTGTTGCTGCCTCTTGGATTTGACATTCGGCTGGCAATCTGTAAACGCTCGTGGGCGAGATATCAAGACTGGAAGGATCTCGCTTATCAATTTATCCTTCAAGGAATAGATGTAGATATCAAAGAAGTCGCGTCTCAACTGGAGATACTTGCCATGGAACTACACACAGCTGGAGAAACTCAACAGGGAAGTAATGCGGCTAAACATGATGAACAAGAATGTCCATGAAGCATTAGAGAAACTCAAGACGGAAAATTAGCCAATTATCACGTATTTTATTGGGAAGGAGGTGCTACTGTGGCTGTATCGGTATTGTGGGTTGTCATTTCTTCATTATTCTCCGGGCTCATCGGTGTTCTGATATCCATGTGGGCTTACCGAAGATATGAGAAACGTCAACAAAAATTCAACACGCTCCGATGCCTTTGTGGGTATAGATATGCGCTGGATCCAAGGATTGTAGAGGCAGCGGAAGCAACCCGTTCTCGAGAAGATTTTCTCTCTGCTTTAAATGAAGTTTTCATAATATTTCATGATGTGAAGCCCGTTATAGAAGCATTAAAGAAATATAACGAAACACTGAAATCAGAGGAGTTGGTGACGTTATTAAAAGTCATGTGTACGGATCTAAATGTGTCTTATGAATTCAACGACTCCTTTCTTTTTCAACCCTTTTATGTCAACACAGAACCTCACAGGGATGAGTAAACTTCCTATCTAAGCAGGAGTTACGCAAATTGCATAAAAGCAGGAACTTTCACCGAAAAAGGCGTTATTTCAGGGATTTAACCCCCTAAAGCCCCCTTATCAGGGGGACTTTAAGAGAGAATGCGTAAGTCCTAAGAAGTCATGGAACGTTTCCCAGACCAAGAGTCGTGCATAGATCATCTCGAACGCGTACGTTGGGCAGGAAAGTCCGTTTGTCCGCATTGTAGCAGTCAGAATATCAGACGTAAGAGGGAAGACGGTGTAGAGCGTGTGGGACACTGGCATTGTAAAGAATGTAAAGCATCCTTCAAAGTTACCCACGGCACAGTGTTTCAAGGCACACAGATACCGCTTCAGAAATGGTTTATGGCAATTGCGTTGATACTTAATGCCAAGAAAGGCATATCCAGCTACCAGCTAGAGCGTGATTTAGACTTGAACCAGCGAACTGCATGGTTCTTACTCACCCGTGTCCGTGCTGAAATGGCGGATAAAACGAACTCTATCTTGCTCAAGGGCATTATAGAGGCAGACGAAACCTACATAGGCGGTAAGCCTCGTAAGGAGAACAAAAAGGAAGATCGTGAACCGGCACCTCGGGGGCGTGGCACGAGTAAAACGACTGTGATAGGTGCAGTAGCACGGGGCGGTGAAGTCGTAGCACAAGTCGTAGAAAACCTTACTGGACGGACAATCCTTGACTTCATCAAGAAAGTGGTGAACATCAAGGAATCCGAACTCATGACAGACAAACACCACGGTTACCGGCAGTTTGCGTCTATGATGAAGCACGAGGTCATCAACCACCAAGTGCAATATGTGGAAGGCGACAAGCATACCAACACCATTGAGGGCTTCTGGAGTCTACTCAAAAAAGCACATTATGGCACGCACCACCATTACACGACCGAATACACCCCTTTGTATGTCGCAGAACGGTGCTACGTCTATAACAACCGGCATCTTGATACAATCTTTTGGCGGTTTATCAATGGCAGTATGAAAGTAGCCAATAAGGAGAGTTGTTAATGAGTGAAACGATTGCTGAACACACTACAAACAATGTATTTTCTACTAATAGGATTATAGAAGCTCCCGTAGTACCTGTTGACTTCCCTGATTATTTGAAGCCGAATACCAGACTAAAGATGGACGGTTTGGAATTCTTGTCTCATTTTGTAGGAGAATTTATACCTGTTGCTTTTCTGGATCCACAATATCGGGGTGTGCTTGATAAAATGAATTATGGCAACGAAGGGAAAAGTCGAGAAAAACGCAGATGTGCATTGCAGCAAATGTCAGAGGAATTGATTGTGAAGTTCATTCGTGGTATTGACATTGCTCTTATGCCAAGCGGACATCTGTTTTTGTGGATTGACAAATTTCATCTATGTCAGGGGTTCACACATTGGATTGAAGGCACACAATTAGAAGTCGTTGACATGATTGTTTGGGATAAGGAAAGCTTTGGAATGGGGTATAGATCGAGACGTACCTGTGAGTATTGTGTCGTTCTACAGAAACTCCCCAAGCGTGCCAAAGGAGTCTGGCAGGTTCATAACATTCGTGACGTTTGGCGAGAACCGAAAGAAAATAAAAAACACCCACATCAAAAACCTGTCAAATTACAGGCAGCACTTATTACGGCTGTCAGTAACGAGGGTGATTATATAATTGATCCCGCTGCAGGTTCTTTTTCCGTAATGGAATCCGCACATTTATGCAACAGGAAGTTTATAGGGTGTGATTTGGAGGGCTAAATGGCAAAAATAAGAGAAAGTGCTCCTAAGAATCGTTCCGGTTCATACGACAGATTGTTCGGTCATGAACAGTTAGGTGAATTGATGAGCAAAGTGCATTCTGCATCCATCCGTGCCGGAAAAGAATTGGAAGCACTTATTAAGGAGCGAATTGACATAGTAGATGATCTTGATGAGTTTCTTGATGACTTGCAAAATGACGTTATCCACAGTGGTATCTTCTTGGTAACAAAAAGCGTGATTAAAAAGTCTAAGTTGCATATTAATGGCTCGGAGCCTGATTTTATTATTTTCAAGGACTATCACTGCTATATTATAGAGTTAAAAGATGGACACGTCTTTGATACAAAGAAAGTTGCTGGAGAACGTGCTTCCTTGTATGGCTTTGCAGACCGTAACATTGAGAAACTCACAAATAATATTTCAGTTTATTTTTGCTCTTTTAATCAAGAAGATCACCATGTTATTTGGGATGGCTTTAAGCGAATGATTGATTTTGACGAGGTTATGACAGGCAGAGAATTCTGCGAGTTATTAGAGATTGACTATGATGAAATCGTGAAAATCCGCTCACGGGACACCGAAGACAATATCAATTATTTCGTCCAAGAACTCTGGCATATTCCTGAAGTAAGAAGCCTTATAGCTGATAGGCTAATCTTGTAAAACCCAATTTAACCAATCCTGTATCTGCTCATTGCGAAAGAAGGAGGCTATATCGTGACAGAACTACAAATTAAACAGAAACGCCTTGAATTATACGAAAGAGAAATAGAAGCACTTGAAAGTATTGCTGATAGTTTGAAGGTAAAGGCGGTAGACCGAAGGCTTAATATAACGTGAGTTTGAAAAAAGTTAGTTGTTGACGGGGATAGGTAAATCCTTGCTTTGCTGAAGTTCATCGAAGTTCAGAGCAGGTTTGTTCTCCGAGAGCTGATACGCGATCAAAGCAGAGAACACATTGACGTAAAAGTTGTCAAAACTTCTATGACGCGAGTGTTCTAACACCGTCTGCGTTTTGAGTTCCTTAATCACAGATTCAACCAACGTCCGCTTTTGCAGCAGCTCTGCATCAGCTGCGGATACCTCCAGGGGGTCCATGTTCTTGCGGACTTTGTAAACCAAGTTTATCCGTTGCTTGCGGAGTTTCTCCCGCAAGTCTTTCGAGATATACCCTCTATCCCCGTAGAGGCTGCCATGAAGGGGCATCTCCGGGTTCATCCCCCAAAGCGGTCCACGGTCATCTCTATTCCCGGGGGTCAACGCAACGGCTAAGAGGCCACCCGTGTCATTGATAATCACGTGAAGTTTGAACCCATAAAACCACCCCATAGACGTCTTTGAGCGTTCGGCAGCAC
>VXPE01000025.1 GCA_009839745.1 Candidatus Poribacteria bacterium | reverse complement strand
GACAACGCTTGATGAAATCATAAAAGTGTATAACTAATTATGGGCTTTACTATAATCTCCTAAATCCCCCTTATCAGGGGGACTTTAAGAGGAACTGCGTAAGTCCTATTCAATCACCTAATACAGGTGAACTGACAGTTTTTCTCACCTACACCGTGCGCCTATGCGCTCCCTTAAGCAATCAACTGCTATATGCGGTTGGGAAACCGCATCTACCATGGTTGAAGAACTAATTCAAGAGATAGAAAATGAAAAAAGCACATACGTAAACCGCACCTATCTTAGTTGGAGCACTAAGCCGGTGGGGCGATGAGACGCACAAATGAACTCGACACCTCATCTAATTCCTGCCGAACGGCTGCATCCAACTCCCAACCAACACCACCGAGTGTATCGTCAAGTTGCTCAATCGTATCGCTACCACTAATTGCGACGGTGACCTCTGGATGCGATAACACCCACGCGACAGCAAGTTGTGCAGGTGTTTTATCCAACTCCGCTGCGAGTCGCTTAAGGGTTCGGATCACCTGTCCCGTCTCACCACGCATCCGCTGCGCGAATTCCTCACGTAAGCGTGTCTCCCACAACGTGCCTGCCGGAGGCGGTTCATCCGGTGCGTAGACCCCACTCAACAAACCCACGGCTAACGGGCTATAACACATAACGCCTAAGCCTTCCTCACGGACCAAGCCGAATAATTCGGTTTCCATATCCCGATTCAATAGGTTATACATGTTCTGAATACACATATAAGGCGTTGCGTTAATCCGATCGGCGATCCAGAGTGCTTTACACGCCTGCCACGCCTGATGATTACAACAGCCAATATAGCGCACTTTGCCTGAACGGACGAGATCGTCCATTGCGCGGACCGTCTCCTCCTGCGGCGTCGTTTCATCGGGGGCGTGGATGAGGTAGATATCAATATGGTCAGTGTTGAGGCGTTTCAAGGAACGTTCCACCTCTCGCATGATATGGTATCTCGACAACCCCTGATCGTTCGGACCTGGACCGATCTGGCTGAAAACCTTCGACGTAATTACTACGTCATCGCGTTTGCCCTGCATCGCTTTACCGAGAATCTCCTCAGAACGCCCGATGTTGGCGCGATCGTCCATCAGTCCATAGATGTTGGCACAATCGATGAGATTGATACCGGAATCAATGGCGTGTTCAACGAGCCTTTGGGCTTCATTCGCGTCGCCTTGACCTCTGAACCCTAAGCCTAAGGCAAGCGGACTCACCTTCACCCCTGCTTTTCCAAAATTCACATATTTCACAGATAGATTTCCTTTTCTATTTCTGATGAAGTTTACGCCTTCAATAGGGCAAACAACGCAATTATCGTAGAGACAATCGCGGTCCCGACTGCTATCCGACTCACCAAAGTCGCGCCAACCTCTGCCTTTCCCTCTAACTTCCCTCGAATCCAACTTATACCTTGTTCCAAAAACCCTATACGGGTTTCCAGAGCGTCAAACCTATGCTCAAATTTTTGATCCAGAGCGTCAAACTTCTTTTCAAACTTCTGATCCAGAGCGTCAAACCTATGCTCAAACTTCTGATCCAGAGCATCAAACTTCTGTTCAAACTTCTGATCCAGTCGCTCATATTTCTGTTCCAACCGATCAGATTTCTGCTCCAACCGTTCTAAGGTAGATAGCACACGTTCGCGAAAATCTTGATCTGACATTAGAAACCTCCTTTTCTACCTATGAGTATAGCATATATAGTAGAAACGAGACAAGTTGGGCTTTTGGCATTGAAATAGGCTATAGTGCTGCCTTTGGTCTGAACGCCTCCACAAGGCACTGCATATCAGGGGGCATCTCTGCTGAAAAAGTCAAGTGTTTCCCTGTTGCCGGATGCTCAAATCCGAGCAGGCGTGCATGCAATGCCTGACGTTTCAGTTGCAAGAGCATCTGTTTCAGTTCCGGCGTGTCGGCATCGTTCAAAGCCCGTTGTTCACCCCCATAGACAGCGTCTCCGACCACTGGATGCCCAATACCTTGCAGATGCACGCGAATCTGATGGAGGCGTCCGGTTTCCAATGTCAGTTGAACGAACGCGAATTGCGGATACCGCTCTAAAACCGCATAGTGCGTGACAGCGTGCCGTCCGCCTGTTTTAACCGTCGTCATCCGCCGTCGATCGCGTCGGCTCCGCGCAATTCGGGCATCAATTGTCCCACCGGTTTCCGTAGGCGCGCCACACACCACAGCGACGTATTGGCGCGTGATGCTATGCCGTTCAAATTGCGCGGAGAGTCCGCGATGCACCACATCCGTTTTCGCAACAACGAGCACCCCTGATGTCCCTTTATCCAGTCTGTGAACAATCCCCGGTCGCTCCACGCCTCCGATCCCCGAAAGGTCTGTGCAATGCGCCAGCAAAGCATTCACAAGCGTGCCAACATTCACCCCATTCGCAGGATGAACGAGCATACCCGCAGGTTTATTCAGAACGATTAAGTGGCTATCCTCGTGAAGAATGTCGAGTGAAATTTTCTCAGGTTTCGCAGTGTCCAGAGGGCGCGGCGGCGGGAGTCTCAAGGACACTGTGTCTCCGTCCCGCAACACATAACTCGGTTGTTTACCAACCTCACCATTGACGGTAACATTCCCATCGCGAATCAACCGTTGGAGATAGGTTCGAGATACACCTTCGGTTGCGTTGATAAGAAAACGATCGAGACGTGTCCCGCGCTGATCTTCTTGGATGTCATAGATTTGGGTTTCATTTTTCATCTCGAAATACCGATCTATCAGCGCAACTGATAACTGTAAATCGTTTTCACACAAGAATTTTCTACGTTCTTCAAACCGATTCGGATCAGAGATAAAGTCGGGGTAGTTGTGATCAAAGGTGGTTATTCATCAGATTCAGCAACTATAGTGGATCCGATCATTAATGAAACATTCTGTCGGGGTTAGAAATCCCTCCTACAGTATGTCTTGAGGCTTGAAATGTTTCTTTAATTCTAAACTTTACTATAATTGTCGCTTACTGAATCGGGAGGTAACCCCAACTGTCCCCGAACCGATTGACGAACTTGATCGCAGGTTTTCACAGCATGTTGGGCATCAGTAGCAGTCGCCGCTTTGCCCGGATAACGGAAATCCACCGCATGCTCAGAAATTGTCGAGAAATCGGCTTGCCAAACTTCCCAATTAGGAAACGTAGGGAGAATCAAATTCAGTAGTCTTTCTAAATCATGGGTTCTCGTAAAGGGAATATTCGCCTCTTGAAGCCACGCCTTGAGATACTTTTCAATACACTGCTGGGCATGGAAGCAGATGGCATCATGTATTGGACTTGAGGAGTGATAATTCTGGTGCATGATGGTATGATCACCCTCCGCCTTCTGGATCCATTCCACTGTCAATGGATTCATTGCATCCTTCTCCTTTTCCAACGTATCGGGGCAGGTAACCGAGTATCTCGCAAGTGCCCGTTGCAAGGGATCCGCAGTGCCGTAGAGGACCTCTCCCTTTTCGGTTATCTCTCGAAGAAACCAGTCATTATATGAGAGGCGATAGGCAATCTCTTCCGGTGACCGGACGAGTAAATCCATAGAGAAGCGATGAGGGATACGCCGTCTAATTTCAGACGCTTGGCGACGCGTCTCCGACTCCGGAATCGCCATCACAACGAGCAGATCCACATCTGAGTCCTCTGTAGGGGTACCATACCCATAAGAGCCAAAGAGGATCACTTGTAGCGGTGCAAATTCGCGCACAATGTCATCGCAAGTAGCTTGAATGTCTTGTCGATTGACCATAAATCATCCCTCCTATCATCACGACCTGTATTCGCCACTGCCTCTCACTGAAAATATAATAGCATATTGAGAAAGAAATTATCAAGTTCTTGATGGTGCGAAAAAAGGGACCTAAACAACCCTATTCAGGTTTCCAAACTTCACTTCACAATTGATTTGACACTTAATATAAGAATGTGATACCCTTTATTTATCAGACATCTATACCCTACAATAGGGTGGCACAATGCGAAATATCAAACTCGTGCTTGAATACGACGGCACGAACTATCACGGCTGGCAGACACAACCGAACGTGCCGACACTCCAAGATACCATCGAGGAAAGTTTGGCAAAGCTCACCAAAACCTCGATACGGATCATCGGGGCAGGGAGGACGGATACCGGTGTCCACGCAGAGGGACAGGTCGCCAATTTCCATACGGACTCACAGATACCCGTCGTCGCATTTCAGAAAGGACTCAACGCCCTGCTGCCTCGGGATATCGTTGTCTGTTCGGCAACAGAGGTGTCTCCTGAGTTTCACGCCCGTTTCAGCGCAACACGTCGGCGGTATCGCTACACGATTTTGAATCGGGAATACCCGAGCGCACTTCTGCGACAGACAAGTTACTACTTCTCAAGAGAAATTGACATCTCGCGAGCAAATGACCTTTGCCGAATGCTCATCGGCACACACGATTTTTCCTCCTTCCAAAAGGTAGGAAGTGATCGGATAAATCCTGTCTGTGAGATTTACGAGGCACACTGGTGGGAAAAAGAAGCCTACGTCTATTTCGAGATTGAAGCGGATTCGTTCCTGCGAGGTATGGTTCGCGCCATCACCGGCACTCTCTTGATTCTTAATAGCAAGTTTTGGAAACCTACACGCTGCGTTAAAAATACGAAATCCCAAGAGGCTGAGACACAACTTCGTCGTATTTTAGATGCCAGAGACCGAGCCGCAGCAGGAATGTCGGCTCCGGCACACGGATTATCCCTTATTGAAGTTAAATATAACGCCTGACGCGGATTTGGCAGATGGCAATTAGCAGTCAGTAATCAGTCGTCAGTAAAGAGGTCTTCGTCCCACAAAGACTTCCTCTTGAAATAGACGCAAAACCCGTAGCCCGTAATGTAGTGGAGGGCGGATATAAGCAACGCCCGTCAAAACCGAAACGCACGAACTTTAACCGCAAGGAAAAATTAAAAAATGAACTATAGCCAAGTCTTGAATGAGTTGGAAACCTTAGTTAATGAAACCTTCGCACTCTGGGAACACAACCGGGTCGGTTTCCAGTGGCGACACTATACATGGAACCACACCATGCGTGTGCGTGCGCTGGGCATGGAACTCGGTAAACGGGAAGGTGGAGACGTGAAGCTGCTGGAAGTCGCTGGCACCCTGCACGACATCACCAAACGCTACGACGGTATTATCTTGACGGACGACAACGGGCAACGGATTCTTGACCACAACGGATTCTGGTTAAACGAGACGCTCACTCCTGCGGGTCAGAACATCATTACCGAGCTTTACAACAAGCACAACCTCCACGGCAAGGTCCATCATGAATCCGGAGCGGTCATTACCGAGAATATCTTGGCGATGTACGATTTCGATTCAGATTTCGTCCAAGCCGCGACAGCCGTTGTCCTCGCACACCTAAAACCGATGAACCTCACAGCAGAGGATTTTAAACTGCTCTATAACAGGATCGAAAACCAAATCCTCTACGATGCGGACACAATGGACCCGAACGTCGGCTATACCGCGTTCTTCCGAAACATTCACATCCATTCGCATTTCGCACTACAACGTGGGAATTTTGACCTCGAAGATTACGTCCGGAATCTGCCCCGCTGGATTAATTCCAAACAGGAATTCGTCGATAAACTCCTAACAGAGTCTTCTCGCGAAGTCGCCCAAGCCCGACAGGACAGGAACCAGCATCTTTTCTTGCAAATGGTAGATGAATTAGACGACATGGAGATAAACCGTAAATACGGATTGTTGGGTGTGATTGAGTATTTCGTCAGTGAAAGTGAGGATCCTCACTTCCTGAACCAACTGAACCATTTGAAAAACGAGTGGCTCCCACAACGACAACAATGGCTCGCTGAAGAGGCGCAGGACGCATCGGCACGCGACCGTGCCCAAGTCGCAATTGATCGGGTTGACGATTTCCTGACCCTCATGACCCGCGAAAGTAACGGCGAAATTTAAGGAGTTTAACATGGATACCGCAACGACAAGCGAACAGGCAGACATCGCCCAAATCTCATACCCGCCCGACCTGTATCGATTTGACACGGCTGCCGAGGGGATTTCCGGTGGGTTTTCAGCCGTAACCGATGCAGACATCGAATACTTTCATCGAAACGGCTATCTCGTCATCAACGATGCCTTCAGTGCTGCCGAAATCGAGGACGCATTGGCAGGTATGATCCATCTCATGGACGGAAAGTGCCCCGATTTCCGAGCGATCCAATTCGAGCCGAAACTCGTCAAGCAGAAAAACACGCTGGAAGGTCAAGAGCGTCGGGATGCGATCCGGAAAATCTTCGGTTTTGTAGACTATGAACCGCGTCTGAACGCAATGGCAGCTCATGCAGGACTTCACAGTGTGCTGGAAAAAATGATGGGGGATACTTCTGAACTGTTCCAAGACATGGCACTTGTTAAGCCGCCGCGTCACGGATCAGAAAAACCGTGGCATCAGGATTTAGCCTATTTCAACTTACCGATGCAGACAACGGTTGTCGGCGTATGGATCGCTTTAGATGAAGCCACGCCTGAAAACGGATGCTTACACGTCATCCCGGGTTCAAATATCGAGGGACCGATGATCCATTTCAAACGCCGAGATTGGCAGATTTGCGATACGGATGTCCCTGTAGGGCGGGATACGATGGTTCCGCTTAAACCGGGTGGATGTCTTTTCTGGCACGGCTTGACGCATCACGGCAGCCCTGCCAACCAATCGGAACAGCGACGGCGAGCCTTACAACTCCATTATAAACCTGCGAGTGCGGGAGAGATTACAACACAGGAACGGATGGATGTTTACGGTAGCGAAGGGAAAGAGGTAGATTGCTAAGTAAAGACTGTCAACAACCAGCAAGAGAACGTTGTAAAGTATTCTAAAGCGTAAGAAATTTGCAAGTGTTCTAAAGTTAGAAAGTTAGGCAGTTGTCTTGAACTTTACAGACTTTAGAACACTTTACAGACTTTATAGACTTTAGGCACTTCCCAACTTCTGCCTGCTGAAAATCGATAGCCGACAACCGATAACCCTTCAACTACTTCTTTTCTTCTGGGAAGGGTGCCCGGATATCGTAGCGTCCCTCAACAAATACGGGTAACTTTCCACCTTCAACGAGAAGGTCCAGTGGGTTGGGGCGCGTTTTTAACGGGAACGTAACAACGTCTTGGAGACGCAACGATTCATAAATCGCCATCAAGATTTCTATCGTGCAAAGTCCATGTCTGCCAGCATTACGGTGTTCATCAACACTGCCTTCAATCCAGGCTAACATCTCATCAAATTGATTCGGCTCACCTTGGCGAGGTTCAACAACTTGCCAGCCTGCGGCTTTGCTGTTGAGCAATTCAATCGTTCCATTTTCACCCCGCCGGAGTTGCCCATCGTCCCCGTAGACGACATCGCCTCGGAGGACGGGTTCCGGTAAATCGCTTTCGTAGATACCGCGGATACCGTTCTCAAAGCAGATTTCCGCCATACACAGGTCTTCCGTTCTGACACGTCGCTCCCAACGATCGGTTTTGCGTGCGACCTGACCGATGAGCCATAACGGATCGGGATCACCGAGGATGTAGCGCATTTCGTCGATTTCATGGGTACCACGGTTCAAAAGTCCGTGTCCATCACGGCGGAGCATCGCCTGCGGCTGACCGATTGCCCCTTCTTGGATGAGTCGGCGTGCCTCACAATTCTGGGGACTGAAACGCCGCTGGTGTCCAACGACCAACTTTACATTGTGCTTGTCACAGGCATTCATCATGTCCTGTGCATCGCCAACGGAAGCCGACATCGGTTTTTCGGTAATAACGCCGCGGACTCCGTTCTCCGCAGCAGCGATCGTTGGTTCGGCACGGACGCTCTGCCACGTCGTAATACTAACGATGTCCAAATCCTCTTTCTCACACATTTCACCGAAATCGGTATAGTGAGTTGGGAGGGAGAACTCTTCTGCGAATTTTGCCGCGGATTCTGCGCTAATGTCCGAAGCCGTGACAACTTCGGCACGCCCGGTACTTGCCCAATTATTCGCATGGGAACGTCCCATGCCACCGCATCCAATAATGCCAATACGATATGTTTTGTCTGCCATCTGTCTCACCTTGTCCTCGTTTGTAACAGTAAAAATTTAAATGACTTCCCCGCCAGCAATAGGTAGGCTTAGAAACCCACCCAGCAAAGGCGATCGGTGTAGAAGCACATTTTAGCAAAAGTTCACCATCAAGGCAAGCGAATTGTGAGAAAAGCGAGAAATGCGAAACAGCGATTCAGGTTAATCGATCTCATCCGCTTTCAACAAAGTAACGGTTTGTAACAGCGCAACGCATTGTGCTTTGCATAAGTTCTGAAAAGTTCACTTACCTTTACAATTCGTCATAACTCACTAACATGTATCTTTTTTGACACAATCCTTAAAACCAAAAAGCCTTATATTATCAGAGTTTGTAACAAGTAACCGATTGGCATCGTTTATGCAGGTAGGGTTAGTATAACCCGCTATACTCGGCGACAAAAATTTGTAAGGAGACGGAAATGGAAAAATTAATCATTAAAGGTGGTACCCGACTCCAAGGAAGGATCCCCGTGAGCGGCTCCAAAAATGCAGTTCTGCCGATCGCTGTTGCCGCTGCGATCCTCGGCGATGGTGCCAGCATCCTTCACAATGTACCAAATTTAACAGACGTAAAAACCCTCAGTGCCGTATTGGAAGGACTCGGGGCAACAACAAAAACAAAAAACGACTCCCTCTATATTGAGCCAATAAACCACTTAGAATACGAAGCCCCTTACGAACTCGTGCGAAAAATGCGTGCATCTATCTATGTTCTCGGCCCGCTCGTGGCGAAATTAGGGAAGGCAAAAGTCTCATTCCCCGGCGGATGCGCCATTGGACCGCGCCCTATCGACTTGCATATCCGAGGCTTAGAGCATCTGGGTGCAGACGTTACAGTGGAACGCGGATACATCTATGCGCAAGCGGAACGGCTCGTTGGCACAGAGATGTATCTCATGGGGCAGCACGGACCCAGCGTCGGGGCAACTGCGAATGTTATGATGGCTGCCACCTTGGCTGAAGGCACCACGGTGATCCGAGGCGCAGCGTGTGAGCCCCATATCTCTGATCTCGCCCGTTTTCTCAATGCTATGGGGGCACATATAGAAGGTATTGGGACCTCTGTGCTGACGATTCACGGCGTTAAACAACTGCGCGGCACTGAACACACCGTCATCTCCGACGACATTGAGGCTGGCACCTTCATGGTCGCAGGTGCTATTACCAGAGGCGATGTTTATGTTGAAGGCATCACACCCCAACAAATTCCCGCCATATCAGAAAAACTCACTGAAGCAGGGGTCGAATTAGATTGGGATGACGAGGGGGTCCGCGTTACAACACCCCGTGAAATTAGAGGCATTGATGTCACGACAGAACCCTTCCCTGGTTTCCCGACAGATATGCAAGCACAAATCATGGGGCTGCTCTGCCTCGCCTCCGGGACCAGTATTATCACGGAAAACGTCCATACAGACCGCTACATTCATGCTGCGGAATTAAACCGGATGGGAGCCGACATCATGCTCGATGGTAGCAAGGCAGTGATTAATGGGGTCGGGAGACTCAGCGGTGCCCCGGTAATGGCGTCCGATCTGCGCGCAGGGGCTGTGCTTGTAGCAGTTGGAATGGCAGCACTCGGGGAAACCGTCGTATCACGGGTCTATCACATCGATCGTGGCTACGAATCCATCGAGGAAAAACTCAACAACATCGGGGCAAACATTAGAAGAGTCAACGACAACACCGAAGAAGTTTAACCCTTTTGGGTACCGCTCGTTGGTTTCCAAAAGCAGCGGAAGGATTATTGTAGAATGTTGAAAATCGTCGAGACAGGGACCCAAGAAGCCGAAGATTTTCTCTCAAAGTTGAAAGCGCGCGGTAAACTAACGGATGAAAGTATTTTAAAGACAGTCCGGCGGACTTTGAGTGATGTGCAAGCGGAAGGGGATAAGGCAGTTATCCGATATACACGCAAACTCGACGCGCCCCGTATCTCAGCAAAGGAGCTGAAAGTATCCCGAGAAGAATTTGGGGAAGCCTATTTAGAGGTCCCCTCTGAATTTATAGACGCAATCACACACGCCAGAACAAACATCGAAAAATTCCACGAGAAACAGTTACGAACTTCATGGATGTCAACAGAACCCAACGGTGTCCTGCTCGGACATCTGATCCGTCCGCTAAGACGTGTGGGTGTTCACATTCCAGCCGTCAGCCAACTCCTCGTCTCTTCATTGCTGATGAGCGTCATCCCTGCTACCGTTGCGGGTGTTGAAGAAATCGCCGCCTGTATCCCACCAATGCGAAACCGGGAGATAAACCCGTATATGCTGGTTGCCGCCGCAGAATGCGGTATCCAAGAGATCTACAAATGCGGCGGTGCACAAGCCGTTGCGGCGATGGCGTATGGCACTAAGACCATCCCACCCGTCGATAAAATCGTGGGCCCGGGGAACCTCTATGTCCAATTTGCCAAGAAAGAGGTTTATGGGCATGTCGATATAGACAAATTAGCGGGTCCCAGCGAAATCCTCGTGATCGCAGACAGCACGGCTGACCCGGATTACGTCGCTGCAGACCTCATCTCACAAGCAGAACACAAGGCTGATTCCGCCGCAATCCTCATTACCCCTTCACTTGGGTTCGCGGAACAGGTCAAATCAGCGATCGAGGTTCAGAGGGAGTCTTTACCGCGCCGCGACGAACTTACAGCGGCATTTGCGAACTTCGGTGCCGCGCTTATCACCGCAAATCTATCCGAGGCGTTCACCCTCGCCAACGAAATCGCACCCGAACACCTTGAACTTCACATTGAAAACCCATTGGATCGGCTCGGGGACGTGCATAACGCTGGTGCCATCCTCATGGGTCCCTATTCACCAGAAGCCGTTGGGGATTACATCGCGGGACCGAACCATGTCTTGCCCACAGGGACAGCCGCTCGTTACGCCTCGCCCCTCGGCGTTGACGATTTCCTCAAGAAATCGAGTCTCATCTCATACACCAAAGCGGCTTTAGCGGAAGTCACACCCGCAGTCGTTAAACTGGCTGAGGTTGAAGGCCTCGAAGGGCACGCCGCGGCGATGAAGATCCGATTTGAAGACGACTGAGTCCCTCTGTTCCGATAGGAGATCCATCAAATGCTGTTCATTCCCCTGAGTCTACTGTTCCACCTTTCCGAACCCGACACATCCCGTGAAAAATTTGTTCTACCGCCTATCGCGACGTTCTCAATTGTCGGGTATGACGCAGAAACCGGCGCGCTTGGCATCGCTGTGCAATCCAAATTTTTCGCCGTTGGCTCGGTTGTCCCGTGGGCAGCGGCAGGGGTTGGCGCGATTGCAACCCAATCTTGGGCAAATACGACCTTCGGGCCGAACGGTTTAAAACTTCTCAAAAGCGGACTCTCCGCTGAACAGACTTTGGCACGTCTCATCGCAGAGGACCCGGGACGTGCCACCCGGCAGGTCGGAATCGTGGATGCGCAAGGCAACATTGCTAACTATACAGGCGATGAATGCAACGCGTGGGCAGGTGCCGTTTCAGGGAAACATTACACAGCACAAGGCAACATCCTCGCGAGTGAAGAAGTCGTCAAAGCGATGGGCAAAACGTTCGAGGCAACAGAGGGTGAACTGGCGGACAGATTAATGGCGGCACTTTTCGCAGGACAAGCAGCAGGCGGGGACGCGCGCGGACAACAATCCGCCGCCCTGCTCGTCGTTCAAGAGGGTAGCGGCTACGGCGGCTTCAACGACCGATACATCGATCTACGGGTGGACGATGCCGAAAAACCGATCGAAGAACTCCAACGGTTATTGGAGATTCACAAGCAATTGGTCCCCCGGTAATCCGAGCGGCTTCATCTACACCGCGATGACGACTCTGAATCAGAGACTTCCACCGACTCATCCAATACAAACAACGGACGCTTAAAGCGTGAACGAATGCCGTTTGCGGTCGTTAAGATGGCTGGCAACTGTATAATCCGCCGTTCCACCCGCCGCTTTCCCGGAAGATCGCTGATGATAATCCCGATCAGTATCGTCAAAACACCTTGTCCGGGTAAGGGTATCTGGATAATCCCTACAATAACAAGAAGCACCGCAAATAGATTTTTTAAGAACTTGAGACCTATCCGCAAAACGGGGTGTTTGATGCGGCTCGCCTGTCCAGTCGGTAAGAAATAGTTGGAAGGTAAGTAAGCAATCACCAGCGTGCAAAAGAGGAGGCTCACGATAAAACTCGTGACAGAGACAGAGATTAGCATCACTCCATGCCCTTTTAGCCATTCAAAGAGAACGAAACAGGAAGTTTTTAACGGTTCAATAAATCCCAAAAAGTCTTCTCCTCCTCACAATTCATCGACGCGAAACAGCTCCCCCGTCAACAGTCATAATATCGCCACTGATATAGGCGGCTTCATCAGAGGCAAGAAACAACACTGCCCCGATATAGTCCCAGACGGTTGCCCCGCGTTCAAGCGGCGGCAGGTCGGGTGAAGCGGGTGGTAAATCCGGGAGCGTGTCATCTTCAGGAAGATTCCGTGAAGCGTTCATACCGGTGGGTGCCCCGCCTCCCGGTGCAACGGCATTTACGGTGATACCGTGCGGACGGAGTTCGAGTGCGAGGCTCCGTGTGAGTCGATTCAGCGCAGCTTTACTTACACAATAACTCAAAACCCCCACGTGAGATTCCTCGGCAAAAATAGAGGAGTTGTTAATAATGCGCCCTCGGATGCCCTGCTGAATCATCACCTCAGCGACCGCCTGTGCACAGAGCAGGCATCCCTTCACGTTCACCGCCATGACCCTGTCAAAGTGGTCTGGTGTCACTTCAAACAAGGGCTGCCTACCGAGAATCCCGGCGTTATTGAAGAGAATATCAATCCGTTTAAATGTCTTCACGGCGATCTCTATGGCTTCCTGGACCTCTTCCGGCAGGGTGACATCTAACGGAACAGCAATAGCCTTTCCACCCTCGGCGCGGATCTCGGCGGCTACAGCCGCTGCCCTTCTACCCCCGGCGACCACGACAGATGCCCCTTCACGGGCGAACGCCAAACACGCCGCTCTCCCAATACCTAAGGGTCCACCGCCCCCTGTTACGAATGCAACCTTGTTCTCAAAACGCATCCTGTTCTCCCTTCCGCACAGAATTCCTATAATCCTAAAACACACCCTCTAATATTTTATCATAACGTCCTTTCCTTATGCAAAGTTTCACACGATTTAGATCGCGAAAAACGCTCGCATCCCAGGCCCCTACGAATTTCCTTGACAAACCTTAATGAAAGACACTATTATAGTTAGTATAATCGTGTAAAATCTTCAAAATTTAGGCGTAATCTTACGTTTCATGAAGGAAAGGAACTCTCACAGTGGAAAACACTCCAAAATCGATCCGCTGGTGGCCTCTCTGGGTTGTCGTTGGTTTAGCCATTTTAGGCACGCTGGTGACATGGATTTTTGACGCGGGTCATCGTCAAGACAGGATTCTCTTAACCACCACAATTGTCATCGGCACAGTCATTTTGGGCATATTATGGTTGTTATTTCTCTCTGAAATGAGATGGCGCCTGAAATCCGTTGTGCTTGCGGCGCTCGTTTTGATCGGTTTTCTCGGGACCAACCTATTGGAGTTCAAAGGATTCAGCGGCGACCTTGTCCCGATATTTGAATGGCGTTGGCAAGAGCGACAAACGACCTTCCTATCGCGTTCTGAAATCGCGTCGAATTCCCAAATATCCGCAACCGACTATCCACAATTCCTCGGACAGAACCGAAACGGAGTCATATCTACGACGCAGTTAAACCTGGATTGGGAAAACTCTCCACCGCAGTTAGTATGGCGGCGACCTGTCGGCGCGGGTTGGTCAGGTTTCGCAATCGCCGGCAATTCCGCAATCACACAAGAACAGGAAAACGATATGGAGAAAGTGGTCTCCTATGAACTATACACGGGCGACGTAAAGTGGAGTCATCAAGATTACGCCAGATACGACACCCCCCCCGCTGGACTCGGACCGCGAGCAACCCCCACGATTTCAGGAAATAGGGTTTACACCGTGGGTTCAACAGGGATCCTTAACTGCCTCGACCTTGAGACGGGAGAACAACTCTGGACAACGAACATCTTTGAAGAACACGATGCAGAAGCACCCCCTTGGGGCGTAAGTATTTCGCCACTTGTTTTCGGAGAACTCGTTGTCGTCAGTGCTGGCGGTGCGGTTGCCTATCATAGAGAGACTGGCGAAGTCGTTTGGATAGGCTACAGAACTCAGAGCGGGTACAGCTCCCCCTTCCTCACGACGTTAGCGGGTGTCGAACAGATTGTGCTTTTTAATCAAGGACTCGTTACCGCGCATGAACCCTTGAGCGGTGAACTCTTATGGCAGCAACCGTGGCCCACCGCCGTCGAATGTGTTTCGCAGCCGGTCCCGCTACCTGATGATAAACTCCTCGTCTCAAGCGGTTACGGGGTCGGTGCTAAATTATTTCAAATTTCTCGTAACCCAACCCGTGAATTCAACGTATCTACTATATGGGAGACTATATATCTAAAAGCCAAATTCACCAACATAGTTTATCACGAAGGCTACCTGTATGGGTTAGACGATGGGATTTTTGCCTGTATAAACCCAGCCGATGGCACACGTCAATGGAAACGCGGTAGATACGGACACGGGCAGACGCTTCTGATCTCCGAAGTTCTCCTCGTTTTGACCGAATCCGGCGAAGTTGTACTCGTAGACACGAATCCGAACGAGCATATAGAACACGCACGTTTCGCGCCACTTAAGGGTAGAACTTGGAACACACCCGCTCTCGCGGGGGATTACCTCCTCGTCCGAAACGATCGTGAGGCGGCGTGTTATCAACTACCGACTCTGAATACGGATATTAATTCCAGCACTGAGTAATTCACGACTCAGATGTCCTCTTGCACTCATAGATAAAACCTCCTCCACCCGTTGGAAAAAAAAAGGCGATAGAATGTTTAGATACATACGAACATTATACCCTTTCCTCATCTGTTGTAGTGTCGCGCTCCTATTTCCGATAGGTAGCGCGGTAGCGGGAGAATATTGGAGTGTCCCAAGTAAAATCCGAGGAACGATCGATTCACCTTTGGAGGCGACTTTTGAACTCTATATCAAAAACAAGCGGAATCGTCGCGTCCTTTCAACAACCGATCGGACGAGTTTCGTCGTCTACGATATCTCAAAAAATAAAAAACTGGTGTCCATCAACGAAGATCGGCAGATGATGGCAGCTTCTCTGATTAAGAACTTCGTTATGCTTGCCTACTTTCATGAAGTTAAACACGGACGCCAAGCACACACGAATACAAATCGGGGACACCTGAGAGCGATGATCCAGGTGAGCTCAAACCTATCAACCAACTACTTTATTCGGTTACTCGGTGGACCCGCACGCGTGGACCGGATACTACGCTCCAATTATCCCTATTTTAAACAGACCCGGATTGTCGAATACATACCCGCCGGCGGACGGACTTACAGAAATATGACCTCCGCTCGTGATATCAGCACGTTCTTTTTGCGGTTATGGCACGGGCGACTCCCGTATTCCCAGAAAATGAAGTGGTATTTCAAACTCAAAAACGGAGATTATATCTTTAAAAAAACCTACATCCCATCATGGGTGGCGGTTTATAACAAAACCGGCACTGTCTACGGGTTGGTAGGAGACGGCGGCATATTGGTGCTCCGAGACCCACAAGGAAAATCGAGACCTTATGTTTTTGTTGGGCTCATGGAGGACAGAACCAAAACAACCTACAGAAACCGCTGGCAGTCCTTTGCGAATTGGAGAAATCAGCGCACCTTTATTTTGCGACGGCTCTCAGAACGCGCCTATAAGTACATCTATGAAAACCACTACGGCGGTAGACTCGTCCGTCGCTAATCGCTGTGAGGGCATCCCTATGCGACGTGTTGTTGACATCGGCAGACGTATTGAACTCATACCCATGGATCCACACTTCCACGATATCACCATTGGGCTCTATCGCCAGCAAATTGCCGATGCAGCGACGGGGATGACATTCCCTGCTTTTCTTCTTCATACCTATAGCCAAATCACGGGTGCAACCGATCGGATTCAGGAAGTTGTGCAAGCGATGCAAATACTCGGTGGCATGCTAACCACCGCCGAGGGTTTGCTCTATTTCCCTTGTAAAGACGCTCACGAATTCGCCTGTCGTCGCGTTTTCTTGGAGGCATGCAAACTCGCATCAGACACCCGCGCCGAACCACGCCCTTTAAACATACTGGATAGGAAATCCAAACTTACCATCACCGTCGATTCAATAGGAAACGGCACGTATCAGGTAAGCGCAAACGGCGAAGGCAGAGGCGCGGCACGACGGATCTCTGCGATCGCTGGTGGCTTGATGAAATTAGGCGAAATGGAAAGCGTCGAAACCGGTAGCAAGGATACCGTTCGCTTTGCCTGTGGACACTCCCACGATGCCCTTATCGGACTCCTATTAATCCGTGCTCCGAACGTCAGGATCACCCTGCGCGAAGAGGAGATGAGTGCGTCACGCGGGGTCTTATCTGCCCCAAGCCAACAGACCTAAAGATCGGAAAATCGGACATCTCTATCACCTCCAACTCTTTTTGCAGCAGGACTTACACAAAATAAGGCATTCCGTCTATTACGATGGTAAGATCCGTAGATGTCCGTGTGAGTTAGCGCCCCTCCATGGAAACCCAAACTGACAGTTTATGCTACAAAAGTGCCGTCCTTGTCTGTCCAGATATCGGGGTGTTTGAGGGTGCTGCTTGTATGACCGGAATGACATAACTTCGAATACGCACGCCCTGCACGGTTTGCGTTTCTACGCGGGGTTCCGGGTTTCGGCGGTGATCGAACACGACGTAATAGCCTTGCGTCACGCCTTCCAACCTGAGATACGCCGCCAACTGCCGTTTACCTGCCTGATAAGACCGATCCCCTTCCCAAATCTTTGTTTCAACGATATATTTTCGCCCATTGTGTAGGAGCAGGAGGTCCATCCTGCCGCGGCCTGTTTGGACCTCAAGGAACATATCACCGCGTACGATGCGGACAAAGGTGTCCAGATAGGCGTAAAGCAGATGCTGTCCAACGTATTCTTGCGGCGTGTCTGGGACTTGGAGGATCCTGAATCCTGCGCGTGCGATGAACGCCTGAAAGTTATCAAGGAGGGCCCCCATTTCAATCACGCCGTCCGGAGTCAAGTAATCAACAAAATCATCACCGTTTTCTTCAGAGAAGTATTCATCCTCCAATCCATTAAACAACGGTTTGAAGGCTTGCAAAATGCGATGTTGATAGATCGGATTTATGATTTCACACATTCCGTCAGTACTTTTCGCGATGATTCCATACATAGCAAGTTCGGCGATAATTTCATCGTCTGGATTGAAACGCAACCCTCTCTCATAAGAGGTGATTCTCATGAGGACGCTTTCAAACCGACGGTCCCTACGGATATTGGTAAGTAGATGACTCATGTTAGTGTTCCCTTCCTCAAGGAGTTGCGTGTGTGCCTTTGAGAAGTGTGCCATCGTAATCGTCTCCGTTTTGGGGATGTTGAGTTCCGTTGTCAAAATCTGCGCGGCGCGGTTAATAAGAAAAGGCTGTCCAGCGGTCTGTTTGTGCAATATCTCAATGACCTCTGGGGCAAAGGGTTGTCCGGCTTCCTCCGTATACTGTGCGAGGAGTTCACCAACCTGTTCGCGGGTGAAGTTTGGCACGACGAACTCATCTTGGATATTGAAGGGTGAAATAGAATCATCATAGTTGAGCTGCCTGATATTCTTAACACCGACGATGCCAACGCTGTGCGGACAGTGAAATTCCTCGGAGAGATAGATATAGCGGAGGGCGTACAGAAAATCACTCACAATCGCCTCAGGAATACCATCAAATTCATCAATGAAGAGGACAACCCTCTGATATCCTAAGAGGCTCCCCAACTGTTCAAAGAACGTCATCATTGAAAAGTGATCGGTGAGGGATGTATTTTCCATGAGTTGCGTGAGTGCTGCAGGCGGCACCTCGCCGCGTTTTTGGAAAACGAATTGGATTTGCCTGTGCATCATATAGGACAGCTGCGCGTAAAAAGTGGCAGGTGCGGCGTTGCGCTGGATTTGGAAATCGAGTTGAATCGGGAAATAGGAGGGGTCTTTAGTTGTGAGTGTGGCAAGTGCCGCTCGAAAGAAAGTTGTTTTTCCTGTCTGCCGGGGTGCGAAGATGACGATGTATTTTCCATTCTTGATGCGTTCGATAAAATCAGCGGTTTCCTTAGAACGTCTGACAATATAGTTATCGTGGGGATTGACAGGTCCCTGTGTTCCGAAAGTCCTCATCGGTTTCTCCTCCTTGTGGAAGCGTTGCTCTCTTTAGTATACCAGAAGGTGTCGGAGGTGTCAAGATTTACACTGCTTGTTTTCGTGTAGGAGCGATCCGCAATCCACACTTCCTTGAAACCTAACACTATTTTTTCAAAATTGCTCACCCGTAAAATTTAAAAAAATCTGATATTTTTTTTGTTTAATGTAACCTTTTGCGTAAAAATTTTGTCTTTAATAGTGTCATAGCACAATTGTGTGAACTGTGTTGCCTTTCATACAGCCCAAGACTCCGTGCCTCATCGAAGGCTCCAGTTGAATCCATTTATGAGGGAGAACTCCGTGGAAAGAGAAGACGATGCCCAGTTAGTTCATGTCGTTTTGTCAGGCGATGATACAGCATTCAACATGTTAGTTGAAAAATACCAAAAAAGCGTTCATGCCCTCGTGTGGGGGAAGATCGGTGATTTTCACTATGCGGAAGAACTTACACAAGATACCTTCCTCCGCGCGTATCAAAAGCTTCCAACCCTGAGGAATCCGAGCAAATTTTCTAGGTGGTTGTATGCCATTGCGAATCGGCTGTGTCTGAATTGGCTACACAAACAAAAACCTGCGAAGCAAATGCAATCGTTGGAGGACACACCTGTGGCAGAAGTAGCGAAATCTGATTATGAATATTACGTATCCGAACAGCGCGAGACAGAAGCAACCGAACATCGTTTTGAAATCGTCAAAAAACTTTTGGCAAAATTGCCGGAGCGTGAACGGACGGTGATAACGCTTCATTATCTCGGTGAAATGACGATGAAGGAGATTAGCAGATTCCTGGGGGTGTCCGTGGAGACGGTAAAGGTTCGGCTGTATCGTGCCCGAAAACGGTTACAAGAAGAGGAAGAACCCTTCATCCAAGAAGTTCTCGGTGGCGTACAGATATCATCAAGTCTAAAGCAGAACATCATGCAAAAAGTTGTTGACATGAAACCGACACCTTCTTCAAAAATGGAACCGTTCTTGCCGTGGGTAGCGATTGGAACTGCTGTGGTTGTAGCAACCCTATTGATCCTCAGTGTCGGCAACCGCTACCTTCCACATCTTCAGAAACTTTACACTGTTTACTTTATGCGCAATGCTGAAGACCCAAAAGATGAAACGGGTTTCGCTCCTGATTTTACCATAGATGCCCAGAGTTTCACTCCTGATTTTACCCTAACATTCAGAACCTATAGGAGTGGTACTGATCTTTTAAACGCCCTGATCGAAGAAAAATGTAAGATCAGTCCATGGTCGATACAAGCCCTTAAAAACCCGGATTTTCCGGTGATGGCAGCGGAGATAACGGTTGATATCGTTGTTGTTTCTATGCTGGAGATGGGGTTTGCTGAGGATGCGCTCGTCCCCCTTGGTACCATTTATAATCGCGCAAGACAGATGGGGCTCGAAACGTGCCCTGTTGAAACTGCGGTGCAGCTGCGTCTGCAATTTATCGACCAGCCACACTATACACCACACTGGATAACCAAGGAGCGGCTGGGAGAATTTTTTGTAGCGAGTGAACCGTTTGTTCTGACTCCTGATGGCGTCCCAAAGATTTTCAGTGTCGTGCGGGATGATAAATACCCGCATCCTGAAACCGGTATCGGTCTATGGCTGATTTCAAATGTTACCGTTGATGCCAAAGATGAAGCACGTCCCGACAGACTGTTTAATGCATCCGATCCTGAAGGGGATGACCTCAGCGGTCGTTTTGCATTCGTTGTTCCGAAATAGATCGGACACAGTTCTTCGTCAGAGACGGAGACTAACCTACAGCGAAGAGGGATCAAGCAGAACATCGAAATTATGGGACAATTGAATGCCTCTGTGACAAAAATATCAGAGCGTTTACCCTATCAAAAGTTTTTCAAACACTCAAATGGAGAAATTCTTATGAAACAGGACTTACGCAAATTGGGCAAAAAACAGTGTATTTCCGTGGTTTAACCCCCTAAAGAATCAGAATCAGAATCAACGGTATGAAGTCCGTATGGACTTCCCCGGGTATGAAGTCCGTATGGACTTCCCCGGGTATGAGGTCTCCCGTGTGGGCTTCCCCGCCCCTTATCAGGGGGACTTTAAGAGAAAATGCGTAAGTCCTAACAGAAATGAATATAAAGGAGATAAATTGATGAATAACGTGAGTTTGATAAAAGTTTAGTCTTTAGAAAAGCACGGGTAAATCGTTG
>VXPE01000024.1 GCA_009839745.1 Candidatus Poribacteria bacterium | reverse complement strand
TCTGGTGGAAACCCACACTAAAAGTTTATGCTACAAAAGAGCAGTATGCGTAAGTTCTATATTTCATAAAACTAAACACCTGTGAAAACAGAAGAAACGAAATGTTAATTAGCACAAGTCGTTATCATTAATGATTTGCGGAGATAAAAATGTTAAAATATGTAAAAACAATGCTAATTATTTACCTATTAAGTGTAATTAATATATACGCTGACAAACCTGAATTAAGAGTGGTTTATTTCCAGACGGCAGATGCTGATAGCATAGATATTGGATTTCATGACGAATTGATTAAAAGTATACAATCGCATTATCAAAATGAAATGACAAGGCATGGTTATACGAATCACACATTTCCGTTTGAATTGGATAGAAATAACAAAGTAAAGATAAATATAGTCAAAACTGATAATAGGTCATCAAAATATAATAAACATATAACCGCATACAACCTGTATATGAAAAATATTAAAGATGAAATACCTATGGAGTTTAGAGATAGGAGTAATGTATTATTAATTCTATTGGGCGGAGTAGCCGCACCTCAATGGAATGGTAATATAGGTATGGGTTTTACTCGTCTTGGCGGTGACTCCGGGGGCGTGGCTATGGTGAAAACAGATATTATGAATACCCACCCTAACCATTATCTGTCCCTTATTACTCACGAATTAGGGCACGCTTTTGGATTAGATCCTGGACACAATCATGTACCTGAGTCACTTAATGGTCATTTTCAGGCATTTGGTAAATCAGTGGAAGATTGGGGTGATAAGATGAGTCTTTTGAAATCAGAGGCTGACAGATTAAAAGATAAAGGTTTGTTTAGAGTTGTGGATACGGACGATAGTATAACCGATAATTCAGCAGATATAAACCAGGATGGTTATGTGGATGTTAAAGACATTAAGATTGTTCGCGATGCTATGAAATATCCTAACCGTTATAACGCAGATGTAAATAACGATGGTAAAGTGGATCAAGCTGATATAGATGCTGTTAAAATAAAGGCAATGGAAGCCATTGTGGCAGCCGCACCTTCTCTGACAAAACGCAAAAAGATAACCACTTGGGGATCATTAAAAAGATATTAGTGCCAGATATATCACAGGGTTTCACAGGTTGGCGCAGGTTTGATTTGTTTTGCTTTTTTGATATATGGTACCTGCCAGAACATCATGCGCCTGCCAGAAAAAACGGATTTTTGAAAGACGGTTTATATAGTCCGACTCACAACCTTGAAATTAGAATTGCGTGATTAGAAATCCTAAGCCACAGTCTTCAGCGCGCGTAAGCCCAAGCATCGCGCCGGGCGAATCTACGGAAAGGGACATGAAAACTCAAACCCACCTCACCGAACCGCAAGGTAAATTAGAAATACTGGAATGTAGTAAGTGTAACAAAACTTATGACCCTCAGGTACCACAGAACGTCTGTCCCACCTGCGGAAAACCGCTCCTTGCCCGCTACGCGCTTCAACAGGTCGCAGAAACATGGACACGCGATACGCTCCAATCGAGACCCGCTTCACTCTGGCGTTATTTAGAACTCCTACCCATATCTAATCCTGCAGACATCGTAACGCTTGGGGAAACGATGACCCCCCTCATCCATACAAAGCGGTTGGGAGCAACGTTTGGACTCACAGACGTGTGGGTGAAAGACGAATCCCGATTGCCCACCGGAAGCTTCAAGGCGCGCGGTTTGGCAATGGCAGTCTCTAAGGCAAAGGCACTCGGATTAACGCAATTGGCGATCCCGTCCGCTGGCAACGCTGCGACTGCCCTCTCCGTTTACGCCGCTGCCGCAGGTATATCCGCACACATCTTTATGCCACAGGATACACCTCCCTTCAATAAAGAGACGTGCCAACTCGCTGGTGCGAACGTCACACTGATTGACGGTTTAATTAACGACGCAGGTAGAATTGTCGCAGAACGGAAGGAAGAGGAAGGCTGGTTTGATGTCTCAACGCTCAAGGAACCCTACCGCGTGGAGGGCAAAAAAACGATGGGGTTTGAGCTCGCCGAGCAATGTGGATGGGAATTACCCGATGTTATCATCTATCCTACCGGCGGTGGGACAGGTATTGTCGGGATGTGGAAAGGCTTCGCAGAATTAGAAGCGATCGGTTGGATCGGGAAGAAAAGACCGCGGTTCATCTCTGTCCAATCAACAGGATGCGCCCCGATTGTGAAGGCATGGGAAGAAGGGGCTACGGAGGCAACTCCGTGGCGTGACGCGTATACCGTTGCAAGCGGATTGCGGGTCCCACAAGCAATCGGCGATTTCCTCATTTTAGAGGCGATTCGTGAAAGCAACGGTGCAGCGATTGCCGTCACAGACGATGCTATCCGTGAGGCAATGCAACTGCTCCCTGCAACCGAAGGACTTTTGACCTGTCCCGAAGGCGCTGCAACTGTCGCGGCACTCGAACAACTCGTCACGAACGGAATGATTGAAGACTCCGAACGCGTTGTGCTTTTCAATACAGGCGGTTACCAGTCATAGACAGAAATCCCAATTAGGGATTGTTCCTTTATTTCTCAAGATAGTCGTAAGTCGGTCGCCCCGCTGTTTCCGCTTCAGATGCCTTCGTCTTGAGATGATAGCCTACCTCGTATTTACGAACCGATACGATCGGATAGGGACCGTCAAATCCTGTGATTATCCCCTTTACTTCGACCGGTTTATTGTTGTTTGCCGTATCTATCCGCAGCTGATCAAACTCAGGATTCGCGCTGAAGACGAACTTCTGTTCTTCATGTCCCGCAGTCATGGCATGATGGATATTGGAGGTGTCAGGTCGCCACCGTCGCCACGCCGGAACGTTTCGGAGATAACTTCGGGCGAAACCGGGATGTGCAAACAGCTCGCCGCGGATGGTAGCTTCCGTCTTAAGAACACGGGAGTGTCCAATGCCGTGGCGCCCCCGGAAACGCGAATCGTTCAGCTGACGCATGATGTCATAGACATCAAACGTCCGTGTTTCACTGTATTTAGAAGGACCCTGTCTGGGTTTTACTTCCACCCGTGTTGTGAAAAGGCGTTTTTTACCGTTCTTGTCAACAGGTGTATGGAATGTGATGTCCTCTGGATCCGCCCAAGGTTCCAGTAGCCGCCGAATTTGCCGCGCATCAGCATTGCTGACGACATCGGAAATTTCCAACTTTAAGACAGCCACTTCAGCCATGCTTACCATACTGATTCCAACAAACAGAAGGACCACCACAAAGGTCAGACAATAAAAGTGTGCCCGTTTCATTCTGTTTCTCCTTATTCGTAAGTTTTTCTTGCTTATACTTATTAGACACCATTCAAAGAAAAAAGTTTCAAAAAAAGTTTATGATGATTTCTGTAGGGTCGAGTCAATATAATGAATCCCTTGATTTCAGGGTTTATAGTAAAGTTTAGAATTAAAAAGACATTTTAACGCTCCGACATGCCTGCCTCACCTCGTAGGGGCGAGGTCCCCTCGCCCGCTGTCAAATGTCCCATTAATTATGGGTTTTACTATAAACGGTGAATGTCACCAGAAAGTTTACAGGGTATAGTAAAAAAACGATTATGGAAATGCTAATTTAAAGAATCAAAAACGTAGCCCGTAACGTAGTGGAGGGGTTTTTGCTTGGGGTGTTTTTGATAGGGTGTTTCTGTGTATTGCTTGGGTATTTCTGCGGATTTCCCCTAGATATACGTCGGTTAACGTTGCTTATCCAATGAACCCAACCGAACCGCAAGGTATAATTAAAAATCCTTGCCAAATTAACGGAAACTATGTTAAGATTTAAGAAATGAAGGCGTCGCTTATAGCGCGCTCTTAAACCACAGATAGCGCGCTTACAAAGCGCATACAGTAAAATCAGGAGATATAAATGATGAAGAAGATGTTTTGGGCAATGGCGTTGTCGGTTCTATGCGTTACTATCAGTTACGGACAATATAATGGAGAGTGTTGGGTCGTCAGTAAAGGAGATACAGTTTATAAATTATATGCCGATGGAAACGCCGATCCACAGGTTATTCCGAATCTACCCCAAGCAACCGCCGCCGAGGTGAATCCAGCAGATGGCGTTGTTTGGATCGCAGTTTCAGCGGCAAACACCGTCTATCGTTATAATCCAAACACCGGCGATTTTAAAGAGATTTCCGATATTAACCGTCCGAACCAGATCGCCATTAACCCCGCCGATGGTTCGGCATGGATCGCAGGACTTGATGCTGTTAAAAAAGTATCCGGTGATGGTGCCCAAGTTGTCGCTGTAATACCCGCCCATGAACCCGCAGTAGCAGTAAATCCTAAGGACGGTTCGGCATGGATAACAAACGCAAGAGGTCCTATCGCACGCTACGATGCTGCAGGAAACAAGGTCGCAGACGCACCACCGATGGGTGAACCCAAGGGTGTAACCGTTGACTACGAAGGAAATGCTTGGATCGCCGACAGTCAACATAGTGTTCTAATGCGGATTTCAGCGAGTGGACAGAAACTGGTGGAAATTACCGATATTCCGAATCCTACGTCACCGCGTATCAATGTTTCTGATGGAAGTGTCTGGGTTGTGTCACAACAGTCAATGTTAATGAACTTGGGACCAGATGGAGGCAAGAGAGCTGAGTTTCTTGCGGGAATGGCAATCGTGGCGATCAGTGTTTCACCCGCAGATGGCGGTATTTGGATAGCGGATATACTCGGAGAGACATTCCAGGGCGAAATTAGCAAATGGACATCAAGTGGACATGCGTTGTTCAAAAATCCGATCCCACAGCCTTCCTCAGTTTCCGTTGGGTTCTGGTCAGGAAACTAATATAGGACCGGTAGGAATTGCGTTGCCACGTTCGGCTGGTTGAGCGATAAATCAAAATCTGGTTGTGGCGCTCGTCGGAATCATAACAACTTCCTTGATAGAGGTGAGGTTCATCATGATTAGGTATCTTCGTTTGACGCAGCACGTCAGTTTCCGAAATCTACTGTTAAAATTGTCAATCGGAATATGTGTTATTGCCGCCTTTAGCACGAGTGGATTCGCGCAACTCCCAGACTTCCGTGTTGATGCTGATAGTATCTCCTTTTCCAATCCAACCCCCGTTGAAGGAGAAGAAATTACTATCTCAGTTGAGGTGAAGAATGTAGGGGATGGCACACAAACGATGAACCAGGATCTGGTTGTTGACCTTTACGAGGCGGATCCAGCGACGCAACCGCTTCAAATACTCTGTAAGGATGTCATCTTGGAGTTAAAACCGGGGCAGAGCAAGCGCGTGAAAACACAGTGGCAACCGCCTCCCGGTAAGACCGAAATCTATGCCGTCATCAACCCGACCGGTGCAAAACACATTGAAGAAACAGACACAGGAAATAACCTCACCCATGCCGCAATCATTGCTGAGGCGCGCATGTTCCCACCCGTCACCCCTGAACAGATCCAGAACGCGATAACGAAAGGTATTGCTTGGATAGAAGCACAACAAGGCAGGCATAGCCGAACCTGTTTGCAGTGTGGAACTGAAAACCAACTTATCTTAATCTGTATCAACTGCGGAGCGAGCCTAAAAGGTCTTGCTAAAAACTTTATCCCAGGCAAATCTTGGAATTTTGGCGAGGATCAGACACAAGAAACAGCGTTAGCGCTACAAACGTTATTCGCAACAGGACATACGGTTTCGCATCCATCCGTCCAAAAAGGCTTAGAATTCCTCTTAGAGCAGAACTGGAACGAATTCGCTGTTTACCAGTTCGCGGTGGTTATTCCGGCTTTAGTTGCGACACAAGATGTCGCTTACAGAGAGCGTGTTCAGTTTGCTGTGAATCAGTTAGTCAAAAAACAGCTGCCCGTCAGCGGCAGTGAGTTCACTGACGATCGCGACGATGGCGGTTGGGGATACGGTTATAGTGCCGATGGCGCACACATGAATATGGTTATCTATGCCCTCTATGCTGCAAAGCAGTGGGGGATTGATATTCCTCCCGACACTTGGGCACGTGCCCAACAATGGATTCGACGGAACCAAACTGAAACGGGGGGATGGCTCTACAATTTGGTTGATGACGGTTCCCCGTGGGCAATAGGGGTCTATGGAAGTATGACTGCAACAGGATTGTGGGCGCTGCGGGCGTGTGGTGTTCCCGTTGACGATCCGCAGATTCAGAAAGGTATTGCGTGGCTTAAAAAGCATTGGTCCTTAACCCGTAACCCCGGTTCTAACTCATGGCTTTATTACTATTTACTTTCGCTGCAACGGTTCTGTGATATTCCCCCAACTTTAGACACACTCGCGGGTTACAACTGGTACGATGAAATCTCACGGATGATGGTTGCTCAACAGGAATCCGATGGGAGATGGAGCGGATCTGAGAGCGATTTTTTGTCGACCTGCTTCACGGTGATGACCTTGAGTCATGCCCTGGTAGGTCCAACAGAACCGAACATCGGGATTGTTCCACGAAGTCTCCGATTTTCACCCCCTACACCACGCGTTGGCGAAGCCGTCCGACTGAGTGCTACCCTTCAGAATACGGGAACCCCGCTTGACGATATTCTTAACGTTGAGTTTTATGTTGACGATGAAAAGGTTGCTAACACCGAAGTCCTTTGGACTTCTAAACTCACAGAGACCGTCATTTCTACCGATTGGGTGCCGGCAACAGAAGGTCAGATAGAGTTTGTGGCACGTATCGCCTTCTCGGATGCAGATAACAATGATAACAGTGCTTCGGAAAAACTCACTGTGTTTCCACAATCCACTGCAGCTGCGGACGTCCAATTGGCAAAACCGACGCAAATTAGCGAAAATACGTATCAACTCGGCAACGTTATTTTTGATACCAGTAAACGTGAGGTAACGGTGCCGGGTGAAATTAACATTGTCAGTGGAGATGCTAATATTGAATTCTTTGCCTGTGGTAAACTCGGCAAAACACATGAAAGCATTTTAATCGTTGATGCAGAACCGATTTACATACTGACAGCCCTCGGTGTTTTAGATTTTATGCCCGGTATGAATCTCACGGTTGAAGGTGATCCGAGAAAACCGACAGGAGCACCCGTTGACATCTGGGTTGAATGGAATCAAGGCGCAGAAGTTATCTCGCGCCGTGCGCGCGAGTTAGTATGGAATGCCTTTACCGAACAGCCGATGCAGGAGACACCCTGGGTCTTCACAGGTGGACGGCTGAAAAACAATCAATTCACTGCCCAGCTCTTTCACAACATTATCGCCGTCTATCGCGACCCAGATTCGCTTTTCAACCACCCCTTACCGACTGGCACCGATGATCGAACGTATCGTGTGAATACTGATGTAATCCCACCCAAAGGCACAAAGATAAAACTCATCATCCGACCTACCACAGCTTAAATAAAGGGAAAACAATGCCAATTTTTGAATACCACTGCAATGATTGTGCAGCTGAATTTGAGATACTTCAACGCGCCAGTGATTTCAGCACAACTCCCAAATCTCCGCCAAAATGTCCGAAGTGTGGCGCATCGAATTCAACGAAACGCTTCTCTGCGTTTGCTACCACAGGCACGCAGAAGGAAACCGCCAGCGACAACGCAACCTGAGCGATTCCAACTGGCGGCAGTTTGCCCCAATGAAACAGAAACCTACAAAACCCGCACCGAACATCCTTCGCGAGATCCAAGCGAACAAAGTCCTACCGGTATATCTCCTCTGTGGCGAGGAAAGTTTCCTCATTGAAGGAACCCTCAAACAGATGCTTGATCACCTCTTGTCCCCTGAAACACGCGATTTTAACCTCACCTTTCTTGATGGCACTGATATAACAATTCGAGAAATTCTCAGTCAAGTTGACCTCTACCCAGTCATGTCAAAATGGCGAGTCGTTGTCGTTCGCGACGCTCCCTTTTTTAAAACCCAACAACGCACAACACCGATAACGCTCCTCCGAAATGCGTTCAAAATTGAAATTACAGATCCACAAAAATCTATCTCTACAATGGCAAAAGTATTAGAAGTGAGTCCTCAACAAATCGCCGAACTGCATTTTGACTTCGCAAACGCAGTTGAAGCCCTCACTGATGAGTTAGGGACGAAATTAACCGACGAAGAGCGCGGGTTTTTACAACGCTTGCCGGGAATCGCCCAACAACTGGATATGCTTGGCACTGAAACCGGCACCAGTGATGACATTGACTTACTTCTTGAATGGCTGCAAGCCGATCTACCGGAAAATAGCGTTCTGATCTTTATAGTGCGTGGACCCGTGAACCAACGCAACCGACTCGTCAAAGCGATTGAGAGTGTAGGACGCTATAGGTCCTTTGATCCAGTGGAAGCCGGTCCATCGTTGAACCGCGACCCACTGTATAAAAAAGTCTCAGAAAAGTTCAGTGAATTCAATAAACAGATTACCCCCCGCGCTTTCACGCAACTCAGGACTCGCACCGGGGGCGATATGTACACAATTGCCGAAGCGATCAACAAGATCATTGATTTTGTGGGTGACAAGCGTCAAATTGACGAAAACGATATCCAGAATATCGTGACACAGAACACATTTGACAGTATCTTCGACCTCACCGATGCGATTGGAAGGCGATCCATCGGACAGGCACTGAAAAGTCTCCACGAGGTGTTAGCAAGCGGACAAGAACCCATTTTGGTTAATTCCACGATCACACGTCAATTCCGATTTGCCCTCCAAGCGAAGCTCATCGCAGACAGGAAAGGGATTAGACCCTTCCGAAGTCGGATGTCATTCTCGGTGTTTACGCAGAATATCTTTCAACCCCTTGTTGAAGAAGTCGGGCGTTTTTTGCCGAAGGCAGCGACACATAACATTCTGAAGCAGAACCCCTATGTCGCATACAAAGTTTTTCAGACACTCCACGCTTTCACTGCTGAGGAATTAGTCGTTGCGATTGAGAAAACCCTTATCGTGGATATCCAATTGAAAACAAGTGAACAAAATGAGACCGGTATTCTGGAGCAATTAGTGTGTGAACTTTGCACCACCCCGAGATAGAGCAGATCGTTTCCTACAACACAAAACTTAGAAACCGATAGAATATGATGCCGTTTTAAATATTATACACGCATAGAAGCAGGGAGTTTTTTTATGAAAGGTACAAGACCTTTAGACAACGCCGAAATCCGTAAGGTATCAGCGGCTTTTGACGGGACGTTTGCTATTCGGAACAGGAGCTTGTTTATGCTCGGTGTCTCTGTCGGTGGACGGATCAGTGAACTGATCGCTCTGAAAGTAAATGATGTATGGCAGAACAGCAAACCCGTCTCTGATTTGCTGTTTGATCGAAACATCGTAAAGGGCGGCGAGGTATCCAGAGCCGTGCCTGTAAACACAGATGGCCAACAGGCAATAGCGAATCTTATCGCTTGGCATCTTGAACTCTATGGAAATACCGATCCGACCCGTCCATTGTTCCCGTCCCGAAAAGGGCAAGGTTTGAAAGCGATGTCGAGAATAGCAGCGCACGATGCGTTAAAGGACGCGTTTGAGACGGCGGGACTCAACGGAAAACTCGGCACACATTCCCTGCGAAAGTCTTACGCGCAGCGTCTCTATGAACACACGAACGATATTTATGCCGTCCAAGAAATGTTAGGGCATAAAAGCGTCGTAACAACCCAGCGGTACTTAGGCGTAAACTATGCAAACGTGCGCGATGCCTCGGAGGCGATGTCGATTCATTCCGAATCTAACAAAAGTACGAAAACGTTAGGTTCGGTAAATGAAGCCTCGGATGACGTGCTTTTAATCGAATTGCTCCGGAGAGGTTATGATGTCGCTCGCGTGCTCCAAAAGAACGATACAGAACAACATTTTCAATTGCCAAATGAAGTAACTTCATCAAAATTCGTTTAATTCAATTGATTCGCCATTTTTTTTATCGTCAAGTGGATTCGGATTTATAGTAAAGTTTAGAATTAAAAAGACATTTTAACGCTCCGACATGCCTGC
>VXPE01000023.1 GCA_009839745.1 Candidatus Poribacteria bacterium | reverse complement strand
CCCCCCCCCCCCCCCCCCCCCCCTATTTTTTACACCCACCCCCCCCCTCCCCCCCATTCCTCTACGCCTCGTGGGCTCGGAGATGTGAATAACACACAGATGGGGGATTGGGGATTTAGGGGGTTAATGCCCTAAGAATACCCTCTTTGGGGGTGGAGGAAACATTCTTATGACTTCTGAAATCTACACGCGCCAACAATTTACAAGGTTTCTATGCCTCAGTATTTTGCTCCTTTCGGGATGTACAGAACCACCGGACGATATATTAACGCCTTCTGCGGAAATAGAGTCTGTTTCTACTTTGAATGATGTGCCTATTGCAAACTTGGAAGAAAGAACATTTTATAGACTTCAAGAGGCGTTTCCACCTCCGATTTTAGATGAGAACTTTAAAACACTTCAAGCCCTTGCAAACTCAGATATCTACTTAGCGTTTCTCTCTCGCGTTTCCAAGCAGGGAAAGCCCTTTCAAACCTTCGATGAGCTCCTTGAAACAACGCCGCCGGAGGCTAAAAAGAAAATTCGTCCTATTTTAAAAAAACATCTGGTACATCTCGCAATTAATGATCAAGATATAGCCAACTTCCATAAACTTGCTACTGTACATCAAGGCAGAACTATCCTTATCTATCTCAACATCCATCAGAAACGCATACCACCGCATCTAAAAGAAGCAGAAGCTGACGCAGTTAAAAATGCACCACTTTTCAGATGGTTGCCCCCCCAAGAAATCCAGCCAAACATAATCCAAGCTTTTTGGAAAGATTTTTCAAAATTTGTTGAAGACACTACCGAGACAGCAAAAAAAAACACGCAAAAGACCTTGCATGAATATGGACAAGACGACGGACTCATTTGGCTTGCAATTCAAGAACCCAGAATTTTCGGAATTATTTTTAACACTTTCAGAGACCCCTTAACAGCCACAGATTTTCTCCGTTGGGCAGATCCAGAAAAACAGGAAAATTAGCCAGAAGAACTCCGATTCCGTAACGCAACATCCATTTCCTTAGAAAGTCACAGTTGTGTCTCACACCTAAATCTTTTTCATTGACCGCCCTCCGGGTTCATGCTAAACTAAACGCATGAACGTTTTCATCCAAATCGGACACGGCATGGTCGGTGCCGCTGTTATCTCAGGTTTATGTATTTGGCAAGCAGGCAGTTTCGGTGAAGCGAGACACACCATCAGCATCATCGGTGCGATCGCCATCGCCATTGCGAGTCTTTACCTCCTGCGGAGCCGTTGGATTCGATGGGGCAATCGTCAGACATGGCTCAAATACCATCAACGGCTCGCCTCGTTAGGCTTGTGCTTGGTGCTATTTCATTCTGCATTCCAACCGCTGGTGTGGCACTCATGGCTTACCTTTTTGCTCGCTTTGTCGAACTTAGGCACTGGCATCGCTGTGAGTCTGACCGCTCGTGGTGCGCGCCGAATTCTGCTCCGATGTCATCTCATTCTTGCCCCGATTCTGCTCGTTAGCATTGTGTTCCACGGACAAAAGAAACTGGAGCACGACGAATTCTTCCCCCTCACAGAAGTTCACGATGTGCCTTGTGCGAGATGCCATACACCGGAACGCCTCCTGTTCCATGTCAGCACAACGTTTCCTCAAGATTTGGATACGTCAGAGACCATTCCTGAAGACTTGCACTTTTGGTTCTTACAAAATGATAGCAGGGTACCCGAAACCTCTCCTGTTGCTATCAAAGAAACAGGAAACGCATGGACAATCACAGATACTAAAAACAATCGCACCTATCATGTGCTGAGGGTAGCAGATCAGATTGCTATTTATGCCGATTCTGACTATGGAAGTTACACCTGCCTCAAATGCCACGTGCATAACACAGAAGAAATTCAGTTAGTGCATGAGCTGCACGGTGTCACCGAAGCCCATAGGTGTTTCGTCTGTCACCAGACCGAAATTGATGGCACGCGTTATGGACGACAGCGTTTCGATTGGGAATACGCGCCGCACCGGTAAAAATATGCCAAATAACTTTCGTAGAGCAAGTTTTGGAAACCCGCAAGCTTCGCCAAAAGTCAGCATTCGCGCTGTCCTCCTCGCACTCCTCATCACCATCCCAAACTCCTACTGGCTCATGATCAACTGGGGTCCCAGTGGTTATGGCACAGGTCAGAGTTTCCCGACTGTCTCCACGGTTTACTTCAACGTCATTTTTGTTGTGCTCATCTTGATGGCGGTAAACCCTTTGCTCCGAGCCATCGGGAAAAATGCGAGCCTCACCGATGCCGAGTTAATGGTGGTCTACCTACTCGTATCCATCGCCTCCTCCCTCGCTGGACACGATACCCTCCAGATACTATGGCCCCTGCTCACGTATCCCATCTGGTTCGCGAGTCCTGAGAATGAATGGGGTGAACTGTTCCTTCGGCACATGCCCGATTGGCTGACCATCAAAGAACGGAACGTGCTGGCAACCTTTTATCAAGGGGACGACTCACTTCATACCGTCCAACACCTACAACTCTGGATGTCCCCTGTGCTCTGGTGGTCGGCTCTCATTATCGTGCTAACGTGTATGATGCTCTGTATCACGATCCTCATTCGACACCAATGGGTGAACCACGAAAAACTCAGCTACCCCGTCATCCAGATTCCTCTACATTTGACGGAAAATGGGGGACGCGTCCTCCTGAGCAATCGGCTATTTCTGTTAGGAGCTGTGCTCGCAGGCGGGATAAACCTTCTGAACGGTCTCCACTTTCTATTTCCAGTCGTGCCGGGATTAGGAGGGAGTCTCTACAATTTAGGACAGTATTTTCAGACAAAGCCACTGAACGCCATCGGTAGACTGCCCATTGCCGTCTATCCGTTCGCTATCGGGATGAGTTTTTTCATTCCGTTGGAGCTCTCGTTCTCTATCTGGTTTTTCTATCTCTTCCACAAAATGACGCGTGTCTGGGGCACCATGGCAGGCATCGGACACCTTCCGGGATTCCCATTTCTCGATGCACAATCGTTTGGGGCATGGTTCTGCTTAGGCATCTCTGCAATATGGCTCACCCGAAAATTTATCGCGCGACAGGTGAAAAACGCCTTCCGAGGCAGTAATGGGAAACCCGACACACTGGATACACCTTCAGCACACATCCGATACGCGATTATCGGGTTAATACTCGGCGGCATCTTCATCCTTGTGTTTTTCAAAAGCACAGGCACACCGATCTTCAGCATTCTCGGCTATTTTACGCTCTTCTTCGCGTTGGCGATTGCCATTACCCGTATTCGTGCTGAAGTTGGACCTCCGGCACACGATGTGCCGTGGCGACCAGATAAAGTCCTTGTCTCCTTTCTCGGCACCCGCCGCATTGGTGCAGAGGGATTAACCACGTTTAGTATGTTTCACGGTTTCAACCGATCCTATCGTTCGCATCCGATGCCGATTATGTTGGAGGGTTTCAAGGTAGCACAAGTGCGCGGGCTATCGCACAACCGCTTTATCGTTGCCATCATCTTGGTGACCATCGTCGGGACGATTTCATCGGCGTGGGCATACTATGCACAAGGGTATCACTACGGGGCGGCAGTCTATGGTGAGCAGGCGCAATGCCGTTGGACCTATGAGCAGCTGAAGCAGTGGCTCATTAACCCACAATCCATAGATGTCGGTGCGGTTTCCGCTTCCAGTGGTGCGATTGCCTTAACAACGCTTCTGATGATGCTACGCCGCCGGTTCATCTGGTGGCCCTTCCATCCCGCAGGCTATGCCTTGTCACTTAGTTTTTGGAATACGAGTTGGTATTGGTTCTCAATCTTCTTGTCGTGGGGGATAAAAGCGATTCTCTTCCAGACAGGTGGACTCCGCACCTATCGGCGCGCGATGCCGTTTTTCATAGGTTTGGTGATTGGCGAATTTCTACTCGGCGCCATCTGGACCCTCATCGGTATCACCTTAGAACGCCCCATGTACCGTTTCATGTTTTAATTTTTTAATTATTCCTTGCGGTTCGGTCAGATGGATCGTAGACATTCATCTCCCTCTCCGTATATCCGCTCTCCATTTCATTACGAGCTACGGGCTCTGGACAATTTTTAATTTTACCAAAGTTTGGACAATTATCAGTCAGGCACGTTGAAGCAGCGTGAAATCCATGTTTCTGAAAACTATACCTCTTTGCTCCAGTGGAGCAATATGTCTATAGAAAATGGTATGTTTCAATAACTGCACTCCAGCGGAGTGCTATGTCTATAGAATGTTTTAGACCACCAAAGGGAAATACACAATGAAACTCAGTTGCCTCCCCGTCTCTCTTTATGACGACATTTTCACAGAAAAAAGCACCGTCGCTGATTGGATTCAGCTCGGTGCGGAATTAGGGTTGGATGCAGTCGATTTCAGTATCAAATTCTTTCCAAAACGCGACACAGAAACGATAAATAACACACGCGCTGCCCTCGAAAAGTTCAACATAGAGGCGTGTATGATCGCCTGTTACTGCGATTTCACACATCCCGATGCAGCGCAACGCACACAGGAGTTAACCGACCTGAAGGCAGACATCGGACTGGCAAAAGCGTTGGGGGTAAAATTTATTCGGGTGACAGCCGGACAAAACCACCCCGACACCGAACGCGAAGCAGGCGTGCGTTGGGTGACAGACGGATTCCGTCGTGCCCTTGACGAAGCGGAAAAGCACGGTATCACCCTCGCATACGAGAATCATACCAAAGGCGCGCCTTGGGATTACTGGGATTTCTCACAACCGACAGAGATTTTCTTAGAAATCTTAGATGCGCTTGCCGATACACCCCTCGGTGTCTGCTTCGACACTGCGAATCCGCTCGTCCTCGGTGAAGACGTCCTCGCACTTCTGGAGAAAGTCCTTCAACGCATCGTTGTTATGCATATCTTCGACCTGCGGGCAGTTAGGATATTTGAACCCGTCCGCGTCGGCACGGGTGCCTCACCCATCCAACCAATTTTCTCGCGCTTGAGACAAGCGGGTTACGAGGGTTGGTTCAGCATCGAAGAAGCCAGCCGTTCCGGACAACAAGGGTTTGAAGCGTCAATCGCCTACGTCCAAAATGCTTGGGAATACGCATAGGAGTTACAGAGGCAACAGATGTTTCCTACTGACAACCGAAAACGATTACCCGCGCGAGGGTTCTTTCATTCGCTCGCGTGCTTGGCGCGAGAGTTCAGCGAGATGCCCATCGTTTGCCCGCACCTGTTCAAGGTGTATCCACCGTTCAGGTGTCGCTGTGCGTATCATTTTCTCGCCATACTTCCGATCGATCCAGAAACGTGAAGATCCAGAGATATAGGCTTGCAGTGCATCCAGTTTATCATGAGGATAGCGTTGACAGAGATTCATCGTAAACATCCGTCGCCGCCCGCCGCCCCCGAACGCGGCATGTTTGGTGTTATGGTTAAACAGAACCAGATCCCCCGGGGTTGTCTCAAAGACCGTCGCGGGGACATCCTTACCGTGTATTTCCCAAAAGTCTTGACTTTTGCCAGCCTGTTTAGAGAGTGCATCCGCATAATTATCACCAAAGAGATGACTTCCCGGAATAACGCGAAGTGCGCCCGTATGGCGAGTCAGTGGGTCGAGATAGAACGCGATCTTGATGTGCATCGGATCTTCCAACTTATGTCCGCCATCCGAGTGCCACCCCGTATCCCCGACATAGAAGTTTCCGTCGCTGCCCATGTAGTTGAAATCATCCCCCAGCAACGCCTTCGCGATCGCTAAAATCCGTGGATCGTCTAAGAGTGATGATAACTCTTCACTCTGATCAATGAACGGCACAATGCAGGAACGGGCAGTGCCTTCGTGCGGTTTACCGTTATGTCCACCGCCGCGCTCTTCCCAGACAGCTTCAAAAGCATCCTGAATTGCCGTAATCCGGTCCGCCATCAATTGCGGAAAACTGAGATAACCGAACGTCTTAAAAAAATTAAGCTCCGACTCGGTGATGCTGAAATCGTGCTGATTCATTTTTCTAATTTTCCTTATTGTGGAGTTTACCAAAATAGCCCTATTTGAGATCCCGATTGCTTGACATAGTTTAGCAGCTGTGTTATCCTTGTCAAGAGTTTTTTGTGAATGAAGGGATATGTGATGGTCAGAGTCATCAGAGGTTGTGTTGCGATCGTTTTGCTGATGCTGTTAATGATGCTTCCAGGGTGCACACAGGAGGGGCAGGAACAGACGGCGTTGAACGTGTTCGCAGCAATCAGTTTGACGGATGCGCTTGGCGAAATTGGGACAGCATTTACAGCGGAAAATGGCGTTAAAATTTATTACAACTTCGCCGCGTCTACGACGTTACAACGCCAACTCGAGAAGGGGGCGACAGCCGATATCTTCATCTCAGCAAGCCCACGCCAAGTCGTTGCCTTGGAAACCAACGGGCTGCTCGAAGTCGAAAGTCGTAAGGATTTGTTAACCAATCGGTTGGTGCTCGTCTCTGATCAAAGTGCTGGGATTTCTGTGGAAACGCTGACGCATCTTGCTATACCTGAAATTTCGAGAATCGCTATTGGGCATCCCAACATAGTGCCCGCTGGCACTTACGCCAAAGAAGCCTTGACTCGCTTTGGATTATGGGAGACGCTACAGTCGAAATTCGTCTTTGGGACAGATGTCCGCGCGACACTTGCGTATGTAACCGCCGGGAATGCGGATGTAGCGATTGTCTATAAAACGGACACAACACTCACCCAACGCATAAAAGTGCTTTATCAGTTACCGCTTGAAACCTATACACCGATCATCTATCCTGCTGTCGTTATGAAGGGTAGCCCCCACAAACAATTGGCGCGTAGATTTATGACTTACCTACACTCCATGGAGAGCGGTGAAGTTTTTGAAAAACACGGATTCACGTTCTTGGTCCTAAAATGAAGATTACCCCCGCCGAAGTTACCGCCCTCTTTTTATCTATAAAAGTTGCGTTGTTCAGTCTCGTTATAATGTTTCCACCAGGGTTATTGATCGGTTGGCTACTCGCAAAACGCACATTCCCAGGAAAATCTTTCCTCAACACGCTTGTGATGTGTCCGTTGGTGCTGCCGCCTATCGTCAGCGGATACTTACTCCTTATCCTATTGGGCAAACATGGGATCATCGGTGGATTTATCTATGAAACTTTCGGTATAGAGATCGTTTTCTCGCAGTTGGCTGTTATTATTGCGGTCTCAATTATCTCATTTCCGCTGTTAGTGCGGGGTATCGTGACAGGGATGGAGTCTGTGCCGTTGGAGCTTGAAAATGCGGCACGGACGCTTGGCGCATCTCCTCTGAAGGTGTTTTGGACGATCACATTTCCGCTTGCGCATCGCGGAATTATCGGTGGCACGATTCTCGGTTTCTCCAAAAGTCTTGGCGAGTTTGGTGCGACAATTATGGTAGCAGGAAACATCCCCGGCAAAACCCAAACAATGGCGTTAGCGATCTTCAGTGCTGTCCATCTCGGAGAGGATGCCTCTGTCTATCGATTGGTGTTTATTTCAACCCTTGTTGCCTTCATAGCACTCTGGTTAACGGAACGTTTCACGCTCCGATAGGCGCGCGATTCACCTCATCGAACCGCAAGGAATAATTAAAGAATGGCAGATAGTCCCAAAATCAAACTCGATTTCCGCAAAAGCCTCGGTAATTTTACCTTACGGGTCAATTGCACGCTGGAAACAAAAGTTTCAGCGTTTTTAGGCGTGTCTGGCAGTGGTAAAAGCACACTTCTCAATTGCGTGAGCGGCACGTTGACCCCGGATGAAGGTGAAATTACTTTTGGAGACGAGATCCTTTACGCCTCTGCTGCTGGCATTAATCTACCGCCTGAAAAGCGGCGGTTCGGCTATGTCTTTCAAGAGGGTTACCTGTTTCCGCATCTCACGGTTGCGCAGAACATCCGATATGGACAACCGAATCCCCGAAAATCTTCAGATGCGATAGACGTTCTCGAAATTTCCGAACTGCTTCAGCGGTATCCGAAGGAACTCTCTGGGGGTCAACGTCAACGGGTTGCAATCGCACGCGCCCTGGCGATGGAGCCGCGAATGCTCCTGATGGATGAACCGCTTGCTGCGCTTGATAGCGCGCTAAAAGATCGAATTATACCCTATCTGCGCCACATTAAAGAAGCCTTTGAGATACCCATCCTTTATATTACGCACACCTTTTCCGAGGCAATGGCACTCGCTGACGAAGCCTTCCTCATTGCTGATGGCGAAATTATGGCGAACGGTGAACCGCACCGGTTGCTAACTGCCCCTTCCGCGATGCCCATTGCACAGATGACGGGTGTCGAAAACATTCTATTCCTTCCAGTGACGGATTCAAACAAGGCACGCGGTTTGACTGCGTTAGAAATCGGGAGCCAGTCTCTTATTATACCTTATATTGATGTTGAAGTGGGGGAGGTTGTTCCGGTCGCTATCCGTGCTGAGGATATTATTATCTCGCTTGAACCGGATATCTCGGTGAGTGCACGCAACATATTACCCGGAAAAATTCAGTATCTTGATGTGAGGAGCGAACGAACGTGGTTATCTATTCTCGTTGAATGGCATCATCTTGCCGTGAAAATCACGCACGAAGCACGGGATCAGTTGCAATTGAGGGAAGGCTCAGAGGTTTATTGTGTTATGAAGGCGAGTGCGATTAATATTCTTTGGGATTAGTTCTGCTCTGAAGCTGCTCCCAAAGCGCATCCACTTGTCTGTGAAGTTCTTCAAGCGTCCCTTCGTTCTCTATAACAACATCGGCATACTTGACTTTCTCCGTGACCGGCATCTGTGAATCAATCCGCGCTTGAACTTCGGACTCGGTAAGCGGTCTCCCCTGTGCGATGCTGCGTTCCAATGTGCGCCGCAGCTGCGTTTCTGACGAAGCCGTCACAACGACAATCAGATCGACAGTGTCATACGCACCCGCTTCAATGAGGAGTGGAGCGTCCAGTAGCACGACGCACATGGGGTCTTCCGTGACGAGGTGGCGTGCCTGTCCGCGTGAGCGTTCGATAATCAACGGATGCAGGATACCGTTCAAGCGTTCCCGGGCGGCTTTATCGTTAAAGACGATGGCACCGAGTTTTTTTCGGCTCACATCCCCGGATGCGTCGAGAATGTCCTGCCCAAACGCCTCCGTGAGTTCCCCGATAACAGGACTGTCCGCCTTGAGGAGTTGATGTCCGATTTCATCTGCATTGATCGGGATTGCCCCTTTTTCTGCAAGCAGATCTGAGGCTGTCGTCTTCCCGCACGCAATCCCGCCTGTGATTCCCACGATGATGCCGCGTGCGCGGTCTGTTGTTTCCGTTTTCATAGTGTGAGTGTATATCACACGCTGAAATTTGTCAATGTGAATGGTTCTGCCAATTTCAATTGACACCTACGACCGCTTCTGCTATGATGTTAACTTACTACATCTATTTCATTCGGAAAGGGAAGATTCATGGGAAGATTAGAGGGCAAAGTCGCAATCGTAACGGGTGCCGGTAGGGGACACGCCGAGGCAGTCGCAAGACGCTTCGCAAAAGAGGGTGCCGCCGTCTCCATCTCTGATGTGATGCCAGTGCAGGCGTTAGAGGCGAAGGTCGGCTCAGACATTAGAGCCGCCGGTGGGGACGTGATCTGTTTTGAGACCGATGTTTCACAAGAAGCACCTGTCGCTGAGATGGTCGCCGCAACCATCGAGAAATTTGGCACCGTCGATATACTCGCCAATGTCGTCGGTATCGCAGGACCCACAAAGGATGTCTGGGACATGACTTTGGAGGAATGGAGACACACGCTTGAGGTCAACCTCGACTCACTGTTTATCTGTTCTAAAGCCGTCCTCCCAGAGATGATCCGCAAGGAATACGGGAAAATCATAAACTTCAGTTCTGGGACCGGCAAACAACCGCTTTCGCATAGGGCACCGTATGCGACCTCAAAGATGGGGGTCATTGGTTTCACACGCACACTCGCTGCGGATGTCGGGCGTTACAATATCACCGTCAACGCCATCTGTCCGGGCTGGCATGTAGAGCGAAGCCTTGAACTCGCCAGAGGTAGAGCCGAATACATGAACAGACCCTTCGACGAAGACGCATTACGGGAGCGATACGGACGGACGAATCCGAAAAGCGTAATCGCCGGAAGATGGTGTTCGGATGAGGGGTATAGCGATAAGGGGTCAGGGTCAGAGGACGCTGCGTCCTTGGCAGTCTTTCTCGCCTCAGAAGATTCCGCGAACATGACAGGCCAAGACATCAACACCGGTGGCACAGTGATGTGGTAGACGTAGGTAACCCCCAGAGTTCTGAAGACAAACAGGCAAGGACTTAACCGGAAGAAAAAGAGATGAGAACATTTGGAACCCGAGGCACTGTGCACCCCGACCAGCACTATGTCGTTACGCGCACAGCAGAGGTGAGAGATTTCATCAACCGTATCAAAGAGGGACGGTACATCGTTCTTTTCGCGCCGCGCCAAACTGGAAAGACGACCTTCTTTCGATGGGCACTTGATACACTCACAGCCGAGGAACCCACCTACTTCCCGATTCAACTGGATTTTCAAATACAGCGTAACACGTCTGCCGCCACTTTTTACGCAAGGCTCTACCAGATGATGCGTTGGCAGATCCAGTTTGTTTTCCAAGAACGCGGCGAGGTGCCTTCTACGGCGTTAGCGCGATTTTTAGAGGGCACGCAGTTGACCGATGCTTTTTCAATGGTAACGTTCTTTCAACGATTTGGGAATCTACTGGGGGGTCAGCGGGTCGTCCTTCTCATTGACGAGTTTGATGGCATTCCGCAAGCCCTTGTGAGCGATTTTCTATATGCACTTCGTCACATCTACTTGTCTGATATGTTTCTATGCCCACACAGCGTCGGTATTGTCGGTGTCAAAAGTATAACACAGCTTGATTATGACCGATCCATCTCACCCTTTAACATCCAAGATGAACTTCACTTGCCCAATTTCACACGTGAACAAGTAGGTGAGCTCTTCGGACAGTATACTGGAGAAGTCGGGCAAGCCTTCGCGCCGGAAGTCGTAAAATCTATTCACACACAAACCGCCGGACAACCCTTTCTTGTCAATCGTACCGCGCAAATTCTCACCCAGGAACTGGACATTCCCAAAATTGAGACAATTACGATGGCACACTTCGCGAAGGCATACGAGCAACTGCTTGCGGAAGATAATACCAACCTGGCACATCTCGTGACAAATATCCGCAGGGATCGCCGCTTTGAAACCCTCCTCATGGACATCCTGTCGTATGAGGAAGGGATACGCTTCAATCCACGCGATCCGCTCATCAGCGAACTCGCCACCTATGGGGTTATCGTCAAAGGGACAGATGGAACGTGTGAGATTATCAATCCGATTTATCTGCATTGCATCATAGAGGCGTTCACACCCACCGTGAATGGATTGGAACGAGACTACTTCGCAGAAGACAATAGCAACGGATTCCGCAATTACCTCACCTCCGAAGGGCAGCTTGAGATGCAATCTCTGCTCGATAACTTTCGAGATTTCATCCTACGCGTAGGGTTCAAGATTCTACAGGTCCCAGAAACCCCGCAGGAATATGTGGGGCGGCACCTCCTCCTTACCTACCTCGATTCGTTTGTCAAGGCAGTGGGAGGCGTCATGGCTTTTGAAGTCGCAACCGGTGCCGGCAAGATGGATCTTCTTATCCTCCACAATCAGCGAAAATACATTGTTGAGACAAAGATTTGGAGAGGCAACATCCGTTATGAGGCAGGAAAGAAACAACTCGCCGCTTATCTCAAAACGGAAGGGGTCGGCGAGGGGTACTATGTTGTCTTCGATCATCGTCGGCATCCAGAACAGCGTATCCAGACGGAAGTCGTGGACGGTGTGAAGATTCGGAGTTATGTCATTCCTGTGATACAAGAAACCCCTTCCGCTTGAATTTAAACTGAATTCAAAAAGAAAGAATTCTGTCAATGGATTTGTGAAGAACGGAAGGATCCTGCCGACTTTGTAAATTTTAGTGTAATCTCAGATATTCTTAAGGACTTTCGGAACGTCCATACCCGAAAAGAGGGAAACTCACAAAAAGTCAAGTTAAACGGGCGGTAGAGAAGGTGGTGTTCGGTAAGCACAGTGATGGAACTGCTCTCGGATCCTCAAGGTCAGAAAATCGTTCAATTTCTTACAGACGAGTTTTTTGAGAAAATTAAGGATGCGTTTTAGGATTCTTCTTGTCAGGTTGAATGAATAGAAATTCCTGAACCGAGTTTCTATCTTGCAAACGCATATACGCGTCCGAGAATTGAGTGGGTTTGTCGCGACGCGGTTTATTCGCCGCCCCGCGTTGAATCGCCAAAGGCGATAATGGAGGAACGCTAATGTGTAAGGATCCAGTGGAAGACATTCAGCAAGCCAAAGCACGTCTCGTCGCTATCTTCGGTGACTTGGAGACCTATATGGAATTCGTGATATGACGACAGGAAAAGCGGATGAAACAAGGCGTAAAATACGCTGACTTCTGCCGAACTCGCAACAAAAAACCTAATCGGTAAACGGATTTGTCGTTCATTTGCAAAATGTTACACTTTCCACCAAATTATTTTTTTCGCAAAGAAAAATCGAAAAAGAAACGTCTATAAACCCGCATCACCACTGGGTTTATTACCGATGCCTTCTATACACTAAATGTTACACTGGTGTAACATTTTTCGGACTTACGCAATCTTTTAGTATTCGCTCCATCGGGCGAATTCGAGGTAAATTATATTATGAAAGTTAGAGTAACCGCCATTTTTGTTCAAGATCAGGAAACTGCGTTAAAATTTTATACTGAAAAATTGGGATTCGTTAAGAAGACGGATATTCCCTTAGAAAATGGTGACAGATGGCTTACGGTAGTCGCAAAAGAAGAACAAGACGGACCGGAACTTTTGTTAGAACCATTATCTGGTAACCATTTTGGACCCGCCGAAACGTATCAAAAAGCTTTATTTGATGTAGGGCTTCCATATACCCAATTCAGTGTGGAAAACGTTCAGGAAGAATATGAGCGATTAATCAACCTTGGCGTCGAATTCAGTGTAGAGCCTACTAAGATAGGAACAACAATTTTTGCTATTTTCAATGATACTTGCGGAAACAATATTCAGATTGTAGAAATTGAGTGAGGGTGGTTCATTATTCGCAGCATTTTTGTAGCGCAAACCGCTCGTTTGCGGACCGATATTCGCGTTTCAGACAAAAAAGTAACGCCACGCAAATATCACCCCGCCTTTTACTTTCCGACAAAATATCGACAGACCCTACTTCAAAATTATCACTTGACATCTTTCCCAATTGCTGCTAAAGTAGAGAGTGTGATTCAAAAAAATGGAAGGAGCAAAAATAAGTGGCACAAGACACAATTAAAGTCGGGGTTATCGGTGCAGGTGGCAACACAAAATCACGACATATTCCCGGACTCCAAGCCATCGAAGGCGTTGAGATCGTCGGGGTCTGCAATCGGAGTCTGGAATCCTCACAGCGGGTCGCAGATGAATTCGGTATTCCCAAGACTTACGGCAATTGGCAGGATGCGATCGCCGATGCGGATACCCATGCGATTGTCATCGGGACATGGCCCTATATGCATTGCCGGGCTACCATCGCGGCACTTGAGGCGGATAAACACGTGATGTGTGAGGCGCGGATGGCGATGAACGCCAGAGAAGCGCATAAAATGCGAGAGGTCGCGCGTCAGAAAACACATCTCATCGCGCAGATCGTTCCGTCGCCGATGACATTGCGGGCAGATAATACCATAAAACGCCTCATCGCTGACGGATACATCGGGGATGTGCTTGCCGTGGAAGCACGCGCAGGCGGCGCGTTTTTGGACAGCGAGGCACCGCTCCAGTGGCGACAGGATTTTGACCTCAGTGGTCTTAACATCATGAGTATGGGAATCTGGTACGAGGCATTGATCCGTTGGGTCGGAGAAGCGACGCGAATTATGGCGATGGGAAAAACCTTCGTCAAGATGCGTCCGGATGCCGACGGTGTGATGCGCGCTGTGCGGATTCCTGAACATATCGATGTCGTTGGGGATCTTGAATGTGGCGCGCAACTTCACATACAGGTTTCTAATGTCGCAGGGTTAGCAGGCGCGCCGGAAGTTTATGTCTTCGGCAGCAACGGAACTTTACGTTTTTCGGGGAACCAACTTTACGGCGGACAAAAAGCGGATACTGAACTCACCGAGATTGATATTCCTGATTCAGAGGCGGGCGCGTGGCGAGTCGAGGAAGAATTTGTGAACGCTATCCGTGGCGAGGAAGTTATCACACACACTGACTTTGATACGGGTGTGAAATATATGGAATTTACGGAGGCGGTCACGCTGAGTATGCAATCGGGGACCGCAATTACCTTGCCCCTTCATATTTAGAACGGGTTACGGCACAACGGCGTGTGCCTACTACCTTAAAAGTTACGGCACAGCAGCATATACCTGCTACCTTGGAAGGAGAAACGTTTGACACTCGGAGAGCTTTTTGATCTTTGTCAAGACATTGAACTGCGGCAAGCGAAGCTCTATGCCTCCCTCTCGTTGCACTTAGGGAGTGTTGATGAACGGATCGCGCGATTTTGGGAACAGATGAGCACAGAAGAATGGCAACATTACATTCTCGTGGACTTCGGACGATCTGTGTGTGTGGATGCCTTCGGGATTGATGCCCCTGTGACAGAATTATCCGACCTCCCAGTTCAGCAAATTACGGACGCTCTGGATGCCCACGAACAGAAGGTCGAGAGTGGAGAGATTTCGCTCGATGAAGCCTTCGCAATCGCAATCGCGATTGAAGGCAGTGAGGCGGATGCCATCTATATGTATCTCCTCTCTATCATGCGGAAGGCAATAGAACAGGGCAATCAGCCGTATCTGATCGACCGGATTGTGCAAGTCGAGAAGGACATGGTATCACATGTAGATGGGTTGGTAAAGGCGACACAGAAGTTTGCGAAGGATAATAACCTCATTCGGAAGGCACATCGTCTAAAAGCAGAACACGGTTAAGGCATTGCTTGAGATTACGAGTTCAGTTTCTAATCGGTGGACGTGCTCTTTGATTCGCCACTCGTATCGGTTTTCTTTTCTTTTTTCCCGCTTTTGTCCGATGAAGTGCTTTTATCTGACGACTCATTTTTATCCTTCTTCGCTGATTCTTTGTAGCCCTCACTGCGGTAGTCCGTAATGTAGAATCCGGAGCCTTTGAAAATCAATCCGGCACCAGCGCCGATGAGTCGTTTCACTTTGCCATTGCACTCCGGGCATTCCTCGATGGCGGGGGCGGTAATACCCTGAAACCGCTCAAATCGGTTGTCGCATGCGAGACACTTATACTCGTATGTGGGCATATAGAGTTACCCTCCTTTTTGATATATTTTGCAGACAGAACTCCTTTTTCGTAGGCGCGAGTGTTTTTACGTGGGGTTTCTGCGGATTTCCCATACTCGCGACCTCTTCCTCTCCAAACAAAAAGTTTGTTGCTAAAAAGACTGTATTCTGATAAATTTTAATCGTTACGCGTGCAAAAGTCAAGCGATTTTTTTCTGATCGGAGTTATCTATGTTTCGCCTTCCTATTGATTCCGAGAGTTTTCCACTCGGCAAGGGACCGATGGTCATGTTGGTTCTGTTCCTGATTTCTACGCTTTTCATTTTCGGACGGACGGAGGAGGAAGGTGAGAATCTCGAATTCTGGATTTTCGCGAACACCCACTACGAAGAATACCAGGCACGCGTCCCCATCTTTGAGGCACAGAACCCAGGCATCAACGTCCAACTCATCAATTTCGGTAACACCATGCACGATAAACTCCTCGCTGCGATGTTATCCAACTTTGGTGCCCCGGATCTCGTTGAGGTTGAGATTACATCCATTGGTCGGTTTCTTAAGGGAGCCATCGACGAAGTAGGCTTTGTTGATTTGCGTCCCCGTTTAGAAAGCGAAGGATGGATGGAGAAATTGGTCGTCAGTCGCTTCACACCCTGGTCCTACCGCGGTCGGATTTACGGCATCCCGCACGATTTACATCCCGTCATCCTACTCTACCGGGATGATCTCTTTAAAGCCGCTGGTGTTGAAATGACAGAAATTGAAACATGGGACGACTTCATCGCTGCCGGAAAGCAGGCGACTCGCGATCTTGATGGCGATGGTAGGATTGACCAATACGCAATCGTGTTGGATCGGCGCACGGAGAGCGACTATTTCAGTTTACTCCTCCAACAGGGCGGAGGATTTTTCGACGAAGAGGGCAACGTCATTATAGACAGTGAACTCGCGATCGAAACGTTGGAATTCTTCACGGCGTTGTTCAATGAACATAAAATCGCTACCCCAGTATACGGCACATGGCACGGGGATCCGAGTAATTTCGCCGCGATGCAAGATGGCAAGATTCTCTCTATCCTTGCGCCGGATTGGTATGTTGGCATTCTCAAGAGTCAGGTGCCGCAGATGTCCGGTAAATGGAAGGCGATCAGCATGCCTGCGTGGCACCCCGGGGGTCGGCGAACCACAACGCGCGGGGGAACCATGATCGGGATCACGAAGCAGTGTGAAAACCCGGATCTGGCGTGGGAAGTGCTCAAGTTTACCTATTTTGACCGCCCCGGTCTTGTCAACCGCTATGAGACGACCCGCATTATTCCGCCGCTCAAATCCGCATGGGATGCCCCCATCTTTAAGGAACCTGATGTTTACTTGGGGGGACAGCAGCTGGGAGCGTTATTTATCAAATTGGCACCCGATATGCCAGCGCGGTATCAGAACCCCTACTGGTCGGAAGGGGCAGATCTCCTCAACGATGCAATTTTCGCTGCTGTCACCGAGAAACAGACACCGAGAGAGGCGTTAACCGATTTGGCAGAAAAAGTGCGAGCCCTGATTGCCAAGGATAGAGGCAGATGGGGAGACCTGTAAATTCCGCAAAAGACATTTAGAACGTAGCCTGAAACGCAGTGGAAGGAATAATTAAAAAATATGAAGCAGAAACGCACAACAAACCTGCTTTGGAATCAACAACAGAAAATCGCTCCCTATCTTTTTATCGCTCCATTTTATCTGCTTTTCGTCATTTTTATGGGCTATCCGCTTATTTCGTCACTCGTGATGAGTCTCTATGAAATGCGTGGATTCCAAAGTCGGATATTTGTCGGCATTGGTAACTTCACGGATCTGTTCGGCGACCCAATCTTTTGGAAATCGTTACGGAACACCGCCTATTTCGCAGTAGGCACGCTTACCCTCCAACTACCGATTGCGCTGCTGTTAGCGATCCTGCTCAACTCCAAATTCGTCAAGGGAAAGAATTTCCTACGTCTCGCTTTTTTCGCACCCGTCCTTGTTGCAGGCGTTTTTGTCGCGATTATCTTTAACCTCGTCTACGACCAGCGGGCAGGTTTAGTAAATCAGGAATTCGTCCTCTTCGGCAAAGAGATCGGTTGGTTAAACGAGGAGAAATACGTGATGCCGGCGGTCATCCTGACAGGTGTTTGGCAATGGGCGGGATTCAATATGATCTATTTTTTAGCGGGATTACAAGGGATTCGGCAGGAATTGTATGAAGCGGCAGCCGTTGATGGTGCCAACTGGTGGCAGGCGTTCATCCATGTCACGCTCCCCTCCTTACGACCCGTGATAGCCTTCGTTTTCGTGGTTTCGATGATAGGCTCGCTCCAACTCTTCGACCTTCCGTTCATTTTGACAAACGGGGGTGAACCTGCGGATGCCGGCTCGACGATCGTCATGTATCTCTACAAAAATGGATTTCAGTTCATGCGTCTCGGCTATGCGGCGACGATCGGATGGGTACTGTTTTTCATTATTGCGGTTATCTCAATCGTCCAATTGAAATTGCTCGGTATTTTCCGAGATGAATAGTAGTAGGCACACGCCGTTGTGCCGTCAACTACGGAAGGAAAGACTTTGTATATACTACCCGCCATCGATCTTCGCGGTGGAAAATGTGTGAATTTAGTGCAGGGGATCGCCTCGCAGGAGACGATTTTCTCGGATGCACCTATAGAAATGGCACTGCGGTGGCAAACCGAGGGTGCGGAATACTTGCACCTCGTGGATCTGGACGGCGCGTTTCAGGGTGAATCGGCGAACCTCCACATCGTCAGCGAAATCGTTTCTGCCCTTGATATTCCTGTCCAGCTGGGGGGAGGTATCCGCAGTATGGCGCAATTAGAAGCGGTTCTGACATTAGGCGTGGATCGCGCCATTTTAGGAACGGTTGCACTCAAACAACCGAGTCTCGTGAAACAGGCGTGTGCCGAATACGGTGCGCGTGTCGCTGTCGGCATTGATGCCAGAGATGGAAAGGTCGCCACGGACGGATGGTTAGAGGTCTCCCAAAAATCTGCCGTCGAATTTGCTGTAGAGATGCCGGAGGTCCAAACGCTTATCTACACCGACATCAAAAGCGATGGGATGCTCAAAGGTCCCAATGTTGACGCAACGGCTGATATTATTGATGCCATCCCTGCGGATGTCATTGGTTCGGGGGGTGTCACATCGCTTGCTGACGTTGAGGCTTTGAAGCAGATCGGTGCCAGCGGCGCGATTATTGGACGTGCTTTGTATACCGGTGACCTCGCCCTGTCAGATGCGATTGCTGCTGCACGTTAGAAAAACATCACGCCACACCCGTCACAACCCCAATTCCTATGCGCGATCCCATCTTTTTCACTTCAAACCGCGTGCCAACCTCCATCACCAAGGGTAGATCAAGCGTAAGAGAGACGTGTGCATAAGCCCCTGGTGTAAGCAGGGAGAGACTTGGCGGAAGTTTTAGATGCGCTGGCATGTCAATACCCCATAAATGGATGTCAGGTCTATCGTTTTCTACGAGCGGGATGTGGGTGCTGCTCTCTTCATGTGTCAGCAGATAGATGAGTGCGGTAAATTCGGAATGTGATTTGACGGTCTTCGGTGTACAAAGCACCTGTCCAATAGACAACCAGTCGGGTTCAGATTCAACGCATACTTCATCCTCCGTTATGCTGAGAACCCGCGTCTTAATTCTATCCCCTTTGCCCACAACATCTATCGCTTGTCCCACAGCGAGTTGTCCCTGCACAATATCGCCGCGCACGGACACACGCTCCTTCATTTCCGCAGCGATTTCATGGATTGGCATGATAAGCGGTAAGTGTGCTGTGTCCACGGGGGCAGGCATTGCCCGATTCATGGCGAAGATAAAGTCAACAATCGGTTGCCACTGCGCAGAGGTAATGCTGTCTCCCCTGTAGTCTAATGCTTTGCGCGCGTCCCCAACAATTATTGGAGCCGTATCCTCATCCCAACCACACCCGTTCAGCAGCTCTCTCATCTCTTGTTGGCAAATGTCTATCAGTTCATCGTCATTTGGAATGCCATCTGTATTCAGAAAGGATAACACTGTCGGGAGATGTGTATGATTGGCAAGACGCAGGTGTGCTTCGGAGTCAGGTGTAACCCCTTCAACCGCATTTACGATCCATATTGCGCTATGGATTGCGGGAGAACCGCTGACGAGCATTTTGACCACATCAATGTGTGTCTCGCAATCGATGTGGGTGTAAAGTTTACCACCGGTTTCATACGCGATCGCACGGTAGGTAATGCCAACCCCTTCTCGGATTGGGTGACTGATTGGGATTTGTGCTTCAAAATCGCTATCGCCGTTTGTGTGGATCGCGCCGATTCTCGCAACAACTTTCGCTATCGCCGCTGTCAATGTTGTTTTGCCGTGTCCGGGGGCACCGAGCGTGCAAATAGGTAACCCACGATGTGTCTGTTCTTTTGGATCTGTCATCTCTTTCCTCCTAATTTGGTGTATTTTTTTTATTGCAATTTCCACTGCATTGTAGCACGAGGTCAGGAATTCAGCAATATAGGAAAAACTTGCCAAGCGGTCTGATGCGTGTTAGACTATTAATGCTTAGGTCTTACCCATTCATTCAAGCAAGCAAAGAGGATATCCACGTGAAATTCGTGACAAAAGTATTAGTGTTCATGGTACGTTTTGCATTAGAGTTTCTCCGTCTCCTGCTTCGAGAAGCGGGGGCCGGGGAGCGCAAATGGAGAGCGAGTGAGAAGCGCCGAATCAGGAGAAACCGTTGGTAATTGGGAAAACTGCCACTAAATAGAAAAATGTTAAACCATAAAATTTATCATCGCAGCAAACTTGCCTCTATCCTTAAGCAAGCGAAAACAGACGGCAACGTTGTTGTCACGACCAACGGTTGTTTTGATGTCCTACATTTGGGCCATCTCCGTTACCTTCAGGCGGCGCGCCAGCTTGGGGATATGCTCGTGGTAGCCGTCAACAGCGATAGTTCAGTCCGACACCTCAAGGGTGAGAATCGTCCACTCGTCCCTGAAGATGAGCGCGCAGAAATGCTCGCCGGGTTAGAATGTGTTGATTACGTCGTTATCTTTCCAGAATTAACACCAATTTCCTTACTCTCCGAACTCAAACCGAATATCCACGTTAAAGGTGGCGACTATCAATTGGAACAACTCATTGAAAGGGATGTCGTTGAGGCAAACGGGGGTGAGGTTATCGTCGGTTTGAACGTTCCCGGTAAATCCACAACCAATCTCATCGAAGTGATATGTGAACGCTATAGAGATACTGATAAGGAAAATTAAAAATATGCAGATAAACGATTCATTGCGTCCCATTGATCTGAAGTCCCAGCTTGAGAGGCTTTTTGAATGCTCAGGTCAAAAGATTTTAGCCATAGAAGACACATGGCTCCCCGAAAACGGAACACCTGTGTTTACGGTCGCTGGGACCTACACGACACGCGGCTGGACCGAGTGGACCCAAGGGTTTCAATTCGGCTCCGCTATCCTTCAATTTGATGCCACCGGCGATGAACAGTTCCTTGAGATCGGTAGACGGAACACGGTTGAGAAAATGGCACCCCACGTGACACATATCGGTGTCCACGATCACGGGTTCAATAACGTCTCTACCTATGGTAACCTCCGGCGTTTGATGCGTGAGGATGTGATTCCGTGGAACGATAGCGAGATGGATTTCTATGAACTCGCCCTGAAAGCCTCCGCTGCCGTGCAGGCGAGTCGCTGGACGCGTATTAGTGATGGGACAGGATATATCGCTTCCTTCAACGGACCGCATTCACTCTTCTCAGACACTATCCGGTCTTTGCGAGCTTTAGGGCTTGGACATACCCTCGGTGCCGTGCTGATGGGTGAGGGGGATGCCGCTATCAGCCTACTGGAACGGTTGCTTCACCATTCGCAGACGACAGCGACCTATAACGTCTACTACGGCGAAGGACGTGATGCGTTCGATCTGCGTGGACGGGTGGTGCATGAATCTATCTTTAATACGAACGATGGGAACTATCGATGTCCAAGCACGCAGCAGGGGTATTCACCCTTTACGACGTGGACCCGCGGGCTTGCATGGATTATTACGGGGTATGCAGAGCAACTTGAGTTTTTTGACACATTGCCGGCAGATATGCTTGAACCTTACGGCGGATATGAACTGGCGACTGCACACATGCGCAAAGCCGCGGAAGCCACTGCGGATTTTTATATTGAGAACACAGCACAAGATGGGATTCCGTATTGGGATACCGGTGCACCCGGTTTAGCGGAACTCGGTGATTATTTGGCAGTCCCTGCAGATCCCTATAACGATTTGGAACCCGTGGATAGCTCCGCAGCGGCGATTGCGGCGCAAGGCTTAATTCGACTCGGCAACTATCTCAGAAAGCATGGCGAGTCGGAGGCTGGAGATTCCTATTATCAAGCAGGTTTAACGGTCGCGAAAACGCTCTTCGCTGAACCGTATCTTTCTGAATCCGAGACACATCAAGGGTTATTGTTGCATTCGGTGTATCACCGTCCGAATGGCTGGGATCATGTGCCAGAGGGCAGGAAGATTCCGTGTGGCGAGGCTTCCATGTGGGGAGATTACCATGCCCGCGAACTCGCAGTCCTCTTATGGCGGGAGATAAATGAAAAACCGTATCTGACGTTTTTCTAACTTCCATGTAGCAGGCTCGCTTCGCAAACGCGCCTACTCGGATAAGTCAGAGAGCCATCGGTTCAACCTGTCCTGATTCCAACGAACGGTTCGCCGCGAGTGTGGCAGCGAGAGACTTGACAGCATCGGCGTAGGGCGAAATGACCAATCCTTGGTCGTTGGCTTCAACTGCTTTGATGAACTGCTCAACCTGTCGGAAGTAACCAGCTTCCGTGCCGGTGTAGTCGATCGCCTCACCGCTGATTTGTCCGCGCAATCCGAGGTCAAGCGTGAGTTTGAGATAGAAGTCATCGCCGACCAATTCGGTTGCGAAATGGTCGTGTGCGCGTGCAACACAGGTACTCGTGATACTGCCTACCGCGCCACTCTCAAACTGCATATTACAAACGGTGCACTCCTCAAAGTCAGCGATACCCTCAGAAACCCCCTTGATACCGTAGGCATGGACATTTGCGACATCGCCGAGGAAGTAGCGGATGAGGTCGAAAACATGGGTTGTCTGTTCGACCATCTGTCCGCGTGAGACCTCGTATTTTCCCCACCACGGATGCCCCGCCCCCATCCTTGTGAGAAACCGTCCGATCCCCATTGTGAGTTGACGATCACCAACGAGTTCCTTTGCTTTCGCTGTGATGTCGCTGTAGCGCGCCATATAACCGACTTGGTTGATAACGCCTGCAGTGGCAATCGCATCGCGAGCGTGTTGCGCGGTTTCCAGATCCTGTGCGACGGGTTTGGCGACAAAGACAGCTGCGCCAGATGCCGCTGCGTCAGCCACCTGCGTCGTATGTGCACCGGGTGGGATGCAGATGAATACGACATCGGGTTTCTCTGTCTGTAGCATTTCATTGTGGTCGGTGTATGCTGTCGCATTTTCTTCATCAGCGATAGATGCGACGCGTTCGGCATTTATATCGCAGACTGCTGCAATCCGACGTTCGAGTTGGTTGAGGCTTTGGCGGTAACTTCTGGTGATACCACCAACACCGATAAAAGTAATTTTCATGTTAATTTCCTATCTATTTTGTAGAATGCGAAAGTGGATAAAATGAGATTCCGAGATTTCGCTCTACGTTTCTGTTTAATCATCTGCAGGAACTGCCACCCTCGACAATTCTTCGTCTGAGACGGGACGGAAGCGTGCTTCTGGGTTTTTCAGGAATATCCTTCGGACATCGGTTGTGATGGCATATAATCCCGGCATCACGAACAGCGTCATCAATGTTGCAACAGCGAGTCCGAAAATGATGGTATATGCCATCGGCATCCAGATAGGCGACTTACCACCTAACCCGATTGCCATCGGAATGAGTCCGAAAATCGTCGTCACCGTGGTGAGAACAATTGGACGCAATCGGAGACTACTGCCTTTCAGAATAGCGTACCACTTGTTATACCCCTTTTCTCGGTACTTGTTCATGAAGTCGATAAGAACAATTGAATCGTTCACCACAATCCCCGCGAGTGCAACGATACCAAACATAGCGACGATACTAAGCGTCGCATTGGAAAGGAGGAGGCCAATCATCGCCCCGATCATACCGAATGGAACAGCAAACATAATGATAATCGGTTGTATAAACGACCTGAATTGTGCCCCCAATACAACATAGATGAGCAATAGCCCAACAATGAACAACTTCCACAACTCGGAAAAGGATTCTGTAATTTCATCAAAAACCCCTCGAAAATCGAGGTAGTATCCCGGATACAAAGATTCTATATCAGCAAATGCGCTGATGAGTGATTGATTCACTTTAAAGGCAGTCGTCTTTTCTCTATTTACCGAGGCATAAACCGTAATTGCCCGTTCTCCCTCGAATCGATGGATATCTGCATATCCCTTCTCCTCCACAATGTCCGCAACATCCTTGAGTGGAACAATAGCACCGGTGGGTGTTGCAATCAAGAGGTTATTAAGTTCAGCAAGATTTGTAAGGGCATCCTCCTCATATTTGACGATGACATCAATCGCTTCATCTGCTTCACGATAGGTTGTCGCTTTCGCCCCGTCAATCGCTGTCCGAACGGTTTGTGCAACCTGAAACGTCGTTAATCCATATTGATATGCTTTTTCCTGATTCAAGGAGATGTGCAGTTCAGATTTTCCGATACTGAAGTCATCTCGGATATCGTAAACGCCATCTATCTGAGATAGGGCTGTCTTAAAAACGCCGGTGAGTTCAGTCAGATTCTCAAATCTCGGTCCTTTTACTTTGACGCTCACATCTGCTACTTGTGGTGCACCGCCGTCCTGTGTGACGAAACTCAACCGCGCAATTCCACTAATGGTTGTGGTTTTCGTCCGTAGTTCTGCGATGATCTCATCCACACCACGGGTGCGTTCTTGCTTGGGTGTGAGCTCGACGATGACCTCTCCTAAATTTGAGCCATAGGTAACACTTCTTCTTACCAAACCTGACATAAATGTGTGTAAACCGACATTGCTGACGACCGCATC
>VXPE01000022.1 GCA_009839745.1 Candidatus Poribacteria bacterium | reverse complement strand
CTACGAGAGCGGACACTGGCACGGCGAAGAGTGGCACGCTGAACCGCATGAACCCGTCATAGCAGAGGAAGTTCCATTTGAAGATGGTTCCTTCGAGGAGATCGTCGATCCCGATCTAGCGGATTTCACAGACGAAGAACTCGCCACCTATGAACGCGTGCGAAGAAACCAAGTCATACGGCATCAGCAGAAATATCCCGACTGCCAAGACTACGAGGCAGTCTGGGAAGATGCTGACCGGCATACAAAGTGGTGGGTGGGATACAAAAAGTGGAGTGCGGAATCTGACAAACGTTATGAAGAATGGAAAAAAGTCTTGAAAGATCAAGATGAATTTTTCGACGACTTGTATCTCAATATGTCCCAAGAGGAACGCATGGCGTTTCTTGAGAATATGAGTGATGCGGAAAAGGCTTCCCTTGTCGCCGAACTCGAAGATTGGGATAAAAGAGAAGCGGCTGCCTATAAAAGGTATGATGAATTTAAACAAGAAAAACCCGTTGAGCCGAAGCGTCGGCATACGCACTAAAGGAGGATGCCATGATGGAACATCTTCGCATTTTCGCGATTGTTCTGCTCGTCGCTGTCCTTACCGTCGTTGTTGCTGTGTATGCGTGTGAGAACTTTGAGGCAAAGGTTGATGAAGCTCAAAAGAAGGTCGATGCCCTTAATAGCGAGGTTAGAGCGAAAAGAATAGCAAGTAGTTTGCTCGCAAGGCTCATAGCGACGTTAGATGACAAAGACATTATAGATCGTCTAAAGGACGACAACGATAACTTGTCTGCGTACATGCTCGGACATCATAAAAAAGTCGTGTATTTCGCAGAAAAGTGGTACAATACCCATCAGAGAACTCCTTTGGTTTGAAGATATCGGATACCTTCATTATACCAAAAGGGTTCTCTTTCTACAAAAAATTGCACAATTATTTATCAAACTCACGTTAATTGAATAGGTTTAAGCAAATATTCTGTGAATTCTTTGAGGCATATTTTGCAAATCTATATCACCAAGATGGGAGAATAAAGACAAGCATGAGACAGATTACAATTTATCGAGAGCCAGGTCGATACGCCGGTTGGCCAGCGAATTACGGTATATGGGCATGGGATAACGAGATCGTTGTCGGATTTACGGTGGGGTATCATAAATCGGATGCAGGGTTCCACCGCCGCGACCGCGATAAACCGTTTGTGGGCATGCAGGCACGCAGTGTTGATGGCGGTGAGACTTGGAACGTTTCGGAAACACCGTGCCGTTTACCTGCAAGAGGGACGCTTTCTGCAGATGAACACGTGGAAGAACAGCATCGGCTGACAGCTGAGGCTTCTTTTGAGACACCCTCACGTGTGGATTTTACGCACCCTGATTTCGCGATGATGTGCAGCAGGTCAGGGTTAAGGGCAGGGGCGTACTCGTGGTTTTACACCTCTTTTGACCGGTGCCAGAGTTGGAAAGGTCCGTTTCGACTCCCGATGTTCGACTATACCGGTATCGCTGCTCGAACAGACTACCTCATCTCAGGTCCCGACGAGTGTCTGCTGTTCCTCACCGCATCGAAAGCAGATGGTGAGGAAGGTTTGATATTCTGTGCGCAAACAACCGACGGCGGTGAATCCTTTTCGTTGCTGTCTCAGATCGGACCCGAACCAGAGGGATTCGCGATTATGCCCGCGAGTGTTCGGTTGTCTGATTCAAAGATTCTGGTGGCGGTTCGGTGCCGCGGAGGCAGTGGTAATACGAATGCTGACTGGGAAGAGCGGCAGAACTGGATTGACCTCTACGCCTCAGATGATAACGGACAGACGTGGAATTACATGAACCGACCTGTAGAGAATACGGGAAGCGGAGGAAACCCACCAACGCTAACCCATCTTCACGACGGACGCCTGTGCCTCATTTACGGGTACCGGGATGCCCCGCATCGGATATGTGCTAAATTGAGCAGTGATGCGGGTGAGACTTGGGGTGAAGAGATCGTTTTACGCGATAAGGGTGGAGATCATGATATCGGGTATCCCCGCACAATTCAACGTCCTGACGGTACGATAGTGACCGCCTACTATTTCGATGAGGAGCCGGACGGTGAGCGGTTCATCGAGGCGACGTTGTGGAAACCGTAATCAAGGGTTTCAATGGGTCGAGGTGTAATCACTTTGTCTCTGAACGTAGGTCAAGGCAGACTAATCGGTCTTTGCCTCGGATGTATAACAGTCCATTTGACAATGACGGTGCCGACCAAGCAGGATATTCTATAAATTGTCTCCCGTTTTCGTCTCTGGGAACTGCTTCAGAAATGATCTCCATCTTTTCAGGGGTGCATTTGAGCAGCATCAACCGTCCATATTCACCGAGGTAGATAAAGTAGTCGTTTACCCAGAGTAACGAGGCGCGTTCGTCAACGCGTTGTCCCCACACAACTTTGCCGGTCTTGAATTCTACACATCGGAGTTCCGCACCGCTGGTGTGTCTACTACTACTACCGTAGAGATAGCCTTCGTGATGGATGGCGGTGTTCCAGTGCAACCGCATCGCTTGGTTTCGGCGGCGCGGTGGATCTTTCCAAATAACCTTGTAGCCACCCGGATACACTTGGAGGACAGAACTGCCTACCTCGTAGGATTCACTGATAAAGACGAGATCGTCGGCAACGACTGGACATGAAGCATTAACGGATTCAATCTTCGGACAGCGCCATGGGTAGTAGAAGTCTATTTCACCGGTCATCGGTTCAAAGCCGACAAGCCCGCCACGAGCAAACATGAATCCCCAACGGCGTCCATCAATTGTTGTTGTGATAGGACTGGCATAACTCGCTAATTGGTCACTGATTTCGTAAACGGCATCCCCAGTCTGTTTGTTGAACGCGACAATGCCCGTGCCGTTTGGGGGTGGATTGCCATCTGATGCCCAAACGTCTTTCGGGGTACCCGGTGGAGAACCTCCAATTTGAGCGATGAGTAAATCGCCTTCAACAATCGGTGTTGAGGCGGTGCCGAAGAAATTTTGAACCACATTATAACGGACCGCCGTATCCACCTTCCATAACAGGTTTCCATCCGAAACATTCAGGCAGTGCAACTTTCCCTGAACACCGAAGATATACACGCGTTCTCCGTCAATGACAGGACAAGACCGCGGCCCGTTGTTATATCCGTACATATCCTCGTAGTCTGTCGGGTATTCAAATCGCCAGATTTCGATCCCGGTGTTGCTTTCCATACAGGTGAGGCGCGCCATGTCGCCATGACGCGCGAAGATAAACAGGCGTCCGTCTGAGATGGTAGGTGCCCCGTAACTGGTCCCAATCTTCTTGTGCCAAACGACCGGGGGACCCGTGTTTCTCCATGGCGCGATCTCTATCTTCTCTTGCGATTTACCGTTTCGTTCTGGACCGAGAAAATCGCTCCAATCCGCCATCACGGTCAGTGGAAAGCTAAGCAAGAGTAAAAAGGCTCGTGCGGATATCCTCACGCGGCGACCTCCTCATTCGCTCGTTTCACGAGTGCATTCATGTAGGCGATCGTATATGCTGTGCCGACGCGACCGTCATCGCCCATTTGTGGGATATGGTCGGGGATCAGCACGCCGTTGAAATTAACCTCGCGGAGCACTTTCGCGACGTGGTACATATCCTGATAACCGTTGTCAACGAAGGTCTCAACGAAATGTGGAAGTGGCTGATCGACGTTGCGGAAATGAACTTTGAAGATTTTGTTCCGCTCGCCGAAGTAACGGATGGATTCAATGACATCTTTGCCCATGAGTTCACCGCCCTCCAGCCAACAACCCACACAGAAACACATACCGACGTTCGGACTATCGGCGATTTCAAGGGCACGTTTATAACCCTCAAAACTGCTGAAGATACACCTCGGAATTCCTGCGAGATGCACCGCGGGTGGGTCATCGGGGTGGATACCGATCATCACGCCTGCTTCTTCTGCAACGGGCGCAGCTTGCTTGATGAAATAGGCGTAGTTGTCCCAGATCTCGTCCTCGCTGAATTCGCGTCCGTGTGAAAGCGGCATCGGATACAATTTACCGCCCCAGTGCCCTTCCTGTGCTACGTCGAGGTTAAATGCCCGCGCGCTTGCCCCTCCCCGGGTTGTCTCACGTTCGGTGCTCCAGATGCCGTTGCCCATGTGTGCGTAGGTTGTATACGGAATCCCTGCTCTACCGAGGTCGCGAATGTATCGTTTATACTGTTCGATCTTCGCGTCGCGGTTCTCTAAGTTCAGCACAATCCCGTCCTGATTGTGGACATCGCTGTTGCCGAACCCATAAATTTTGAGTCCTGCGTTCTCAAATATCTCACGGCGACTCATGAAATAGTCGTAATTTGCATTTTCGCCGTTTGTCCAGAGGACGACGTATTCGACATCCATCTGCTTGGCAAGCTGCAAATCTGCCTCGCTCGGTTCCGGTGACATCTGTGCCGTGACTTTCATACCGGGTGCAATGTTTTGTAATGGGGTTTGCGTTGCCATTTTCTGCCTCCATTGGTTTCTTAAAGGTTATGTTTGGGACTTGCCTGCATTTGTTTTGCAGTGAGAACAAGTATCTAAAATTGTTAAGAAAGGGGTTTAGGTTTAAAATCCTTTCTTAACAATTGGACATCTGCAAGGACAACGGACGCAGCAGCTCAGCGTTAATAGTTAAAATCATTCTGCATCTCCAGCCTCTGCTTTGAGTCGGTATAACTCTGCTGTCAGTTCGGTGACGATGTCGGCATACGCTGGATCGTCGTAGACGCTGCACATTTCGTTCGGATCCTTCTCAAGATCGAAGAGTTCCCATTCGGGTTCTTTCGGTTCATCAATAGAACCCGTCGTGCCGAGTGCCTCGCCGTAGTAATAGATGAGTTTATAGCGATCTGTTCGGATCCCGTAGTGTGCGGGAACATAATGGTGTGTGAGGTGCATCCAGTAGCGATAATACATTGACGTTCGCCAATCGTCCGGTGTTTCACCATTGAGAAGTGGTCGCATACTCGTTCCCTGCATGTCCTCTGGGATAGGGAGTCCCGCATAGTCGAGCCAAGTCTCTGCGAAATCTATGTTCAGTGCCATTGCGTCGCATGAACTGCCGGGTTGAATCTCGCGCGCATAGCGGACGAGGAACGGCATCCGTAAGGATTCTTCGTACATGAACCGCTTGTCATACCAGCCGTGGTCGCCCAAGAAAAAGCCTTGATCGGAGGTATAGATGACGATCGTGTCGTCTGCGATACCTTCTGCATCGAGATAGTCAAGCATCCGTCCGACATTATCGTCGATGGAGGCGACGCAACGGAGATATTCCTTGATATACCGTTGATACTGCCAGTTTGCTAATTCTTCCTCCGACAATCCTTCAGGTGGTGGACCGAGTGTATCAATCTTGAGGTCTCTTTCGCTCATGTGACCGAAGACCCGCATTTTCGCATCCCTTGCTGCGTTTGAGCGGTTCTCGTAATCGTCGAAGAAGTTGTCCGGCATCGGAACATCTTCGTCCTCGAACATGTGTGCATGCTTCTCATCGGAATCCCACGGACGGTGGGGGGCTTTGTGGTGACACATCATAAAGAACGGTCGCTCTTTGTCCCGATTCTGCAACCATTCCAATGAGAAATCCGTGATGATGTCGGTGGTATAGCCTTTATGGGTTTTCTCGCCGTCGGGTTCGAGCATCACGGGATCGTGATAGAGGCCTTGTCCGGGTAAGACGTTCCAGTAGTCGAAACCTGTCGGATCTGCGTTACCGCCGTGACCGAGATGCCATTTGCCTACCATTGCCGTCTGATAGCCGTCCGCGTGGAGCATCTTCGCGACGTTCGGTATCCTACCGTCAAGGGGATCTGATAGCGTCTTGACACCGTTGAGATGGCTGTGTTTACCGGTCAAAATGTTCGCACGGCTCGGCGTGCATATAGAGTTGACGCAGAAACAGTTTTGGAGAATCATACCGCCGTCTGCGATACGATCCAAATTCGGGGTTTGGTTAATCCGGCTCCCGTAACTGCTGATAGCGTGTGAAGCGTGGTCGTCGGACATGATGAATAGGATATTGGGTCTACGCAATTAATTTTTCCTCCTTATTTTGCCTTAATCTCTTCCCATGCTCGGTTGTAGTGCCTCGTAAAATCCCCCGGATCTTTCAGCCATTCAAGGGATTCCAAAACCTCTGCTGGCGGATAGATGAATTTGTGTTCCCGTAGATGTTCCGGTAAGTGTTCTTTCGCCATAGGCACACAGGTGCCGTATTTCGTGAAAGCGGTAATCTTGGCATTCACTTCGGGACGGAGCAAATAATTGAGAAATTGCTCGGCGAGTGCCTTATGCGGTGCGGATTTCGGAATGCAGACCGCGTCTATAAACTGACTGGACCCTTCTTTGGGGATGACGTATCGGATTGTCGGACGGGTTTCGGTCGCACGGAACGCATCGCCGCTCCAGCAGTGTGCCATGACGACGTCCCCGGCAATAAGGAGTTCTTCTGCCTCGCTTTTATACTGTTTCACGATCGGTTTCTGGGCGATAAGTTTCTCTTTCGCCGCTTTAATTTCATTTGGATCGGTGGTGTTGAGGCTGTATCCGAGCATTTTTAGCGCAGCACCGATGGTCTCGCGTTGGTCGTCTAACATGCTGAATTGGTTCTTGTATTGCGTGTCCCAAAGCACTGTCCAACTGTCGGGTGCCGGTGTGACGACGGACGAATCATAGGCGATCCCCGCAGTGCCGAATGTGTAAGGAATAGAATATCGGTTTTCGGCATCGAAGTATTTGCCGAGGAACAGCGGACTAATATTCTGGAAGTTAGGGATGTTGTCGCGGTTTAGTTCAGCTAACAGGTTTTGTTTGATTAAGATCGACACCATATAGTCGGATGGCATAATGATGTCGTATCCCGTTGCACCTGCTAACAACTTGGCAAGGAGATCCTCGTTGCTCGCATAAGTATCAATGAGGACATTCACCCCGTATTCCTTTTCAAATCCCTCGCGGATGTCGTCACTGACGTAACCCGCCCATGTAAAGACATTGAGTTGTTTCTTCTGTCCATCGCTATTGCCGATGAAAAGTGCGACGAGTATCAGGACGCAGAAGATGTATCTGTGGCGCATAATTTTCTCCCTTGGTGTCTATAAAGCATAACATCAAAAACCAAGCTTGGAACGGAGTGGAAAGCGACTCTTAAAAAGGCGCGTCAAACTCTGAAACAGTGTTGTCCCTCGCAAGGTATAATTAAAAATCTGCTGAAGACCTAAAATGTTGACAATGTCTGTCAGCTATGCTAATCTACATGCATTAGGGACACTTATTCGTCGGATGCTTCGGTGGGGAGTCCTTCGGCTTTCCAACCACGGAATCCACCCGTTAGCACGGATACGTTTTCATAACCCATGTTTTTTAAGGTGTGTGCAGAGAGCGTAGCACGGGTCCCACCGCCGCAATACGTAATGATATGTGTGTCTGCCTCAGGGGCGATCTCATCGATATCGAGTTCAAGGTAGCCGCGAGGTAGAGAAACCGCCTCCGGTAGATGTTCTTCATCGTAGTCGGGTTCGTCACGCACATCTATCAGGACAACCGATTGTTTTGCGTCCGTAAGTTCGTCGGGTGAAATGTGTCCGACATTCGCTTTCGCTTCAGCAACGAGTTGTTTAAGGGTTTTTAGTGGCATTGTTTCCTCCATAAGGGTTGAAAACTGCTGATTGAACTTGAGAGAATTTTGGCAGTGTAGGGCGCAGCTTGCAAGCCCATACTCATAAAGTGTAAGCCAAAACGGGTTTGACAAAATATAGCATAATGTAAGTAGATTCGTCAATATTTTTTAACTTACCTTGCGGCGGAATAAACGTGATTTCGTGCGAGAAGTGCCTTCCTCTGGAGTCGCCTGCGCCGATGTTGCAGGCTTCCTGTTTCGCAGTATGGGAAAACCTACAAACTTTGGAAAGGAGAAGATATGGAATTGCTTAAAACATCTGTTCAATCTGTAATTGAGAAAGAACGGATTGGGAGTCCAGTGTTCCTGCGGTGCGTCCTGCATGTGGGGGGTGATGCCTCGAATTTGCTATCACCGGTGTCAGAGATGGCAGCACTCGCGAATGGATGGATGCCCTCATCGCCAGTGCGGGTCTATGTGCAAGGAGATGCAGGCGCAACACAGGTCACGGTAATGCTCCACTATGCGGGAGGACAGATGGCACTATTGAGTGTCAATCGGGTCGAAGTCGAGACAGCGATTGACATCATGTTGGTCGGTAATAAAGGTGTTATCTATCACGAAACGCCGGTGGGTCGGCACTACCTGAACGCTACATCCCCACAATTGGGTGCCACGGGTGAATTGACAGCGGCTATCGCGCAATCGCTTGAGAGCGGTCAACCTATTACCTTGGAGGCTTAAACATGCAAGAGAATGGAAAATATGGGGTTCTCCTACTCGGTGGAAATCGTACACATCAAGAGAATTACGCATCGAGTTTTGCACAGGACGCACGCTGTCGGTTGGTCGCTTTCGCCGATGAACCGGATGCACCCTCAGAACGGATTCGGTTAGCACGTTCGCTCGCTGAATCTTTGGATTTGCCGTTCATAGACCTCGATGCCGCACTCGCACGCGAGGATGTGCATATCGTAAGTCTCTGTACAGACGTAGAACGTCGCGGGCGTATAGGGGCGAAATGTGCCGAAGCGGGAAAGCATGTCTATCTCGATAAGCCGATGGCGTTCACACCAGAAGATGCGGAGAAGATCGTTGCGGCGGTTGCGAAGAGCGGCGTGCGAAGCCAGATGTTCAGCAACATTCACAGTGCCTGGGCACGCACTGTCCAGCAGGCGTTGACAAGTGGAAGTATCGGCGAACTTCAGGCGGTTCATTGTGATGTCCTGTTCTCCAAGGGACATCCCGGTAGCGCGCCTGTCGGACAAAAAAGGGTCGAAAAATCCGAACGTGAGCGCTACAGTTTCGTTGAAGCGAAACCTGAAATGTTCGATGTCGGTGTCTATGCGGTGTCTATGGTGAATTGGTTGACACAGAAGCGGGTACAGCGTGTGTTCGGGGGAACGGCGAACTATTTCTTTAAGGAGCATCTCGGCTGCGATGTTGAGGACTTCGGTGCTTTGCTCCTAACGTTGGAAGATGGGATCACAGCCACGATCGCCGGTGGACGTTACGGGTGGCAGAGTCATGCACAAGGTGGTGTGCGAAAGGTGCATCTCGTCGGCACCCAAGGGAGTCTGACCTTTGATGCGTCAGCGAATCGTTTGGAGGTATTTGCGGCTGAATCGGCGTTTGAACCCCCTTCACCGCATCCGCTCGATCCGATGGGGATGTGGAGCAGCACGCAGGCGGAGCTTGGAACGCCGCCGAAGCAACAGTGGATAGACATCGGGAGTCATGACGACAGCGCCCGTGAATTCGGTGCCTTTGTCGATTGTATTGAAAAGGGGGTAGAGAGCGAAATGAACGCCGAATTTGCGGCACATTCCGTAGAAATTATCTGTGCCGGGTATCGTTCGGCAGCGACTGGAGCGGTTATCGATCTCTAAGCGAGACGTTTTGTTTTTTGTTAGCGGGATTGGATGAAAATTAATAAAATATTTCGGTAATTTGATGTTTTCCCCAGGCCCGGTAGGGCTTTTGCTGAGGTGTTTCTTCACGGTTTGCAACCAGGGTTTCCACTTTTCGGATTCGGCAACACTATCGCGCACCGACGAGCCGGAGCAGCCAGTTTGGAGATTTCCGGAACTTTTCGTCTGCTGGCGGCAGGCGAGCGTGCTTTTTCGGCTTTCTCTGCGGATAACAGGGCGAGGAGTTTGGATCGCTCGTCGATGAGCGCGTTTTCACGTTGATGCGACAGGGTGAGTTGTGCCTTGAACTAAACCGTAATAACCCGCTGTTGTCCCTCTCTGTATCCTGAGGAAGTAATGCGAATCTCAATATCGCGGTTCAATCGATTCAGAAACGTCAACAGCCGTTCAACGCTATAATGATTAAACTTTCCTTTTTTGAGTCGTGAGATTTCAGGCTGCTTCACTCCGAGAATCTTCGCCGCTTCCGCTTGGGTGAGCTGACGACCTTCTATAATCTGAAACACTTCAAACCCAAGTTTCGCTTTAAGAAACAGTTCGTCGGCATCCGGCAAGTCTAGATCCTTAAACACGTTGCCTGAACTCTTTTCACATTCAATCTTCTTGCTCATAATTCTTCTCCAGTTCCTGCGCCATTCTGAGGCGTCTCTTGATAAGGTCTACGTCTTTCTTGGAGGTCTTAATTCCGCGCCTTGATTTTTTCTGAAAACAATGCAGCACATAAACCCTCTCTCCAATTTTCACCGCATACACGGCACGATAAGTGTCCGTCCTAGAATCCGCTCGTATCTCAAAAACCCCTGAGCCAACGCCCTTGAAGGGTTTAGCCGCCGGAGACATACTTCCCGCCTGTGCAATAAACAAAGCGTCCCCTATATCCTTTTGAACGGACTGCGGAAAGTCCTTCAGCTTTGCCTTAGAATCCCCGACCCATATAGCGTCTCTTAAGTTCAGCCTTTCGTGATCCATAATGTATTATAACCAAATGGATATAATATGTCAAGAATCTCAATCACCACGAAGCCCACCGACCTCTCCCCCTGGAAAACCATGCCTTAGCGGACGTAGTTGGTGAATATGAGCAAGCCGTGAAGAGGTACACACCAGTGTTGATATAACCGGCACGGCAGGTAGGTTGTTTCTCGCGGAAGGCTGTAATTCTTTCTTCGCTGGAGGTGTCATCAGAATATGACATGATAATGCTCCTTGTAAAATATTATGTGGAATACTTCGTGGGGCGCTATGCAGTATAACACAAAATTGGATTGTGTGCTAATGCATAATTTTCTCTACTATCTGCTAATTCCGATGGCTTCTAGTTGAGCAATTTGTTTTACCCATGACTCCCGAATCTCAGGAGAGTAGTCTCCCGGGAGTAGCGATTTTCGGGTGCAGTTGACGAGAGCTTGCAAGGTTTGGTAGTGTCGAATCGGACCGATGTTCGGTAGGATGCGATCTTCCGCGACAGTGATGATTTCATCGAGTGTCAATTTGCCTTGCTTGATGAGACTGGCGGCTTCCAAATCGGAACGTAGCGATGCGAAACTCGCCGCGGAATAGTCTTCTGTCAGTTGCACAAGTCGTTCGATTGCATCTTCAGGCAGGGGACCGGCAATGACTTTGGCAAGCGTCCAGCGGAGGAACGCTTCGCGGTCTTCACCCTTTGGGTCGAGGACTGGGATTACCATATCACCGACTCTGCCCTCTCGCCGTAGGTCGGGTGAGAGTTGATAAATCCGAGCGGTCATCAGCAGCCACGTGATGTTGCCGCGGAGTTTCGGGTCTGACATCATCGCCTGTATCTTTCCTGTCAAACGCCGTTCTGTGCTATGGGCATCCGTCCCGACACTGCCGAATTGGGTGTCCGCTTCATCAACGAAGATGAGTACCTTCACAAGTGCCATCAGCAAGCGTTGGAGTCGTTCAAAGATAACGTCTGTCTGTCCGAACCACATACTCCGAATGTTCTTGAGGACGAGCACAGGGATGTCGAGTTCACCGGCGAGCCCCTCGAAAATGAACGTTTTTCCGCTACCGATGGGACCGCAGACGCTCATGCCGGGGATCGCATCAGGACCGGTTGAAGTGATACGCGGAATCAATTGGGTCTTCAGGAAATCCACTAATTTTTTGTTGCCAACGATGTCTTGGAGACTGTGCGCAGGTTTTTTGAACTCTACGACATCATCGCCTAACTGTGCTTGGATGAATTCGGAAACTTTGTCGATAACAGCTTCAGGTTGTAATTTCTCACCCGAGTAGCGCGCCGAAAGGAGCATCTGTCGCAGGGCTTGGAGGGATAAACCGGCTGTGAGCATCGCCAATTGGGCTTGTGTCCCCCAAAGGTTTAGCGGTTTTTCCACTAACTTCGGTGTATTGTTAAACCATGAGATAAAATGTTGGCGTTCTACCATCCCGGGTGCTGGTATTTCGAGGGGGATAACCTGTGGCAGCCTTGTGATCCGAGAGTTCAGGAGGCTTGCTGATTCCGCAATGAAGATGACGGTATCGTTCCCTTCCATGAAATTGGAATCTGATATCCAATCTTGAACGATACTGACCCGGTGCCTGTCCTGTAGCGACAAACTCCGGATTTCGCCTTCCGGTAGCAACATGTCGGTTGCTTCTATCAGGATTATCAATTTTTCCTGTAGTAGTTTTTCACCGTGCGCGTTCGTGGTGCGGGAGAGCAGGCAGAACTGCCGTAGGAGTTCAAGTGCCAATGTCGGACTACCGATGGCATCGTTCATGTACTGCGTAAAGGAGGTATCTGCGGGATCATCGGCTTCGGTAGGCGTGGTGCGTTCAACGGCTGCTTGTATCGGGCGGGGGACACCCGTGCTGGCATTGATGTCAAGATTTGCCTCCGTTGCGCCGCGCCATAGATTGAACGCACGTTTAACCTTTTCACGTTCAGCCGCTTTCGAAAATCGGATGGGTCCATTGAGTTCGTAAACGATTAGGATGAACCCTGGAATGTCCCAGCTGCGGGTCAGGAAGGGGACGAGTGGAACATAATCCGTAGCATCTCCGTCTCGGACGAAGAAGAGGTCGTGAATATTTCCAGATAGGACGAGACTACGAGAGGTCCCCGAATTGATGAGCAGTCCGGCTTCTTTCAGGAATGTATAGGTTGGACTTTTAACGGCTATGGCTCACCGCCCCTTTCTGTTCGAGGTGACGCAACTGCGCGTGAGATGCTGCGTTTTTGTGGCGCGTTATACCGGCAATTCGGAGTCGGAATCGGTTGTCTTTTTGGGAGTCTCCGTCTCTGTCTTTGCATCGGTTTGCTGGGCTCCGAAGATTAAGGCATCGAATTCATCATTGGTAGCAGAGGAACGCGCGGCAGTGAGGAATTCTTCCTCTTCGCTTTTTGAATCGGTGCCAGCCAATTCCTGTGCGACTGTTGAACGCGCTTTCGCTTTCTCACGTATTTCGCGCATGCGGGTCAATTCAGCGGAGGTGCCGTCCATGCTGATACCGGAGAGCATATCGGCGATTTCCTCTTGCTCCCGTGCAGTAATCAGATCCGCAACTGCCTCAGACTGCTCGGATTTAATCTTATCTAAATCGCGATGTAGACTGGTAATCTGAAGTTTGTGGGACTCAATATCGGCTTGCGCACTTTCAATCTCATTTTCAAGTTCCGTGATCCGACCTGTTTTCTCCACCAAGTTGGAATTGAAGTCTTGATAGGCAGTGACGCATCGCGTGTATTCACCATGCACCTTGATTTCTTCCTGTGAGAGTCCTTCGCCTTGTAATTGGGCAGCAGTCTGCTGTGCCTTGGCGATCGCTCCGGATTTGAGTTCTTCGAGTCGCTCCACTTCTTCGGTAAGGCTTTTAACCGTAGATCTTTTCTGTTCAACGAGTGCGATAAGTTGACCGATCGCCTGCTTATAGCGTTGGATATTCCCTTTTTTGTCGTTGATAATGTCCTCGTAAGCCCCTCTAACGGCTTCGGGGTTTTCCATCATCCTATCTGCGGATTCGTGTGCCTTTCCTGACAATGTGTACCAGATACCCTTAAAAAATCGTGTGAATCCATTTGCCATTGTTATTTCTCCTGTTGAGCGTGCGCATTAAAAGAGCGGTCTTCCTATATTAGATTTGCGGGTTATACAAGTGTCCTCTGACGGCTTTACACCGCGTTTAGATACCCATATTACCGTATTTTAACATATTTTATCTAAAACTGCAAGAAAATTTTCGTGAGAGGTGTCAGTGATCAGTCGTCAGTAGAATTCTGCTTGACACAGAGGAGAGATCTCAGTAAAATAAACACTAAACACGATCGTCAATTTTTAAAAAGATGCCCATAACACTTACGGTTCACAGGACATTTTCATATTGGTTGTGGTTCATTACATTCGGTGTATTGGCGCTGGTGCTTGCCAATGTTCCGTTGTTTAATATTCTTGCCTTTGAGTTTTGCGCTGTAGTGGCACTTGGTATCTCTTTCGCGGGCGCGCACGTAACGCTGACAGTGTTGCGGCAGATGAAACGAAACCCCAGTGCGCTTCGCGGTATGCCGGGACAAATCGTCATGCGGTGTTTTTATGAGGCACTGATATTTAACGTAGGTTTATTGGGATTACCGCTCGGTATCATTCTGCTGAACGCGTTTCGCATTGAGAACTGCAACTTCGGTGAAGGGTTCCTCTTTTTTATTCTTTTGTCCGGAATTAGTTGCCTATACGCCACGGCAGCAGGCGTGTTTTTCGGGTTCTGGATCGAAAAACGGTGGTTGGCATACCTTGCCTACTTCGGTCATATTTTGCTTTCTTGTATTCCGGTAGTTATCAATCTAATATTTCATCCACCCGTGTTTGCGTATCACGCGACATTCGGGTATTTCCCAGGACCGATTTATGATTTCGTTATTCCGATAACAAATACACTCCTGATCGCACGGGCGGAAACGCTATTGTGGGCACTGCTATTTTTGGGACTTGCTGTCAGTCTATGTGAGGTGAGTAGAGAGACAGGATTGATGCCGCAGTTGAGGTGGCGTAAGCTTTTCAGTCCGTTGGAAACCCGCCATATTATAGGGTTATATCTGTTAGCCATCGGCTTACTCGGTTTCCAGTTCTATGCAGGAACCTTGGGAATACGACCTACGCGCGCCGATATTGCCCGCGAACTCGGAGGCTTGCGTGAAACGGCACACTTTGAAATCTTCTATGCCCGCGAGCTTGAAGCGGAGATTGAACGGATCGCTGATGATTGTGAATTTCAGTATGCACAGGTGTCTGGATATCTCGATCCTGAAGGCGCGATGCAATCTCGTAAGGTCCGGGCGTATATCTATGCCTCCCCTGAACAGAAAAAGCGGTTGATGGGTGCCCGCGGCACGTCTGTTGAAGACCCATTCGGACACGGGTTTCACATTCATGCACAGGGCTTTCCGCATCCTGTTCTGAAACATGAATTGGCGCACGTCTTTACTGTGCCGTGGTCCCCGTTGAAGGTGAGTCTAAAAATAGGACTTCACGAAGGGATTGCGGTCGCCGCAGATTGGGATGAAGGCAGGCTCACAGGACATCAGTGGGCAAAGGCGATGCGTGAGATGGAGGTCGCACCTCCGTTGTCAGGCGTCATGGGGTTTGGATTTTGGAGGCATGCCGGTTCGCGGAGTTACCTGTTGGCAGGCTCCTTCGTTCGGTTTCTTGTTGATACCTACGGCATAGAAAAATTTAAGGGTGTTTTTCCGACCGGCGATTTTGTGGAGCATTACACGAAAGACTTATCTGCTCTGGAAGCCGAGTGGGTTGAATTTTTGGAAACAGTCCCGTTGCGAGACGATGAAGTCGCCTACGCCACATACCGTTTAAAGCGACAAAGTGTTTTTGAACAGGTCTGTGCCCATGAGATAGCAGCATTGCGAGATACCGCTTGGCAGGCATATTACCGCAAAGATTTTGTCACTGCTATGGAGACTTTTGAGACGATACTATCAGATGAACCTGGGAACTTGAGCACACGTTGGGGGTTGATGTACACCGCGTATCGAATGGAGGATTATGATAAAGCGTTATCTTTAGCGACCGATATTGCCAGCAAAGAGGACACACGGTTCAGCCCAGAAGCGATGCTATTGAAAGGTGACCTTTATTGGCTCAAGGGTGAGTATGAACAAGCGATGAATGCATACGCAGCGGTTGAAACAGAGTATGAGACAATTGAGCGAAGGCGAATCAAGCGGATTGCAGCACTCTCTTATCCGAATGTAGTTCCGGGCGGATGGGATACCCAGTTGAACGGGACAGTGCCAGAAAATCGGTCCCTGCGCGAGTTGCTCCGTGTCGTTTTAGTTGAGCCTAAGGATGCTGGGGAGAAGATGGCGCATCTATCGATGTGTATGCAAACCGCACCTGATATGTGGTTGGCATATCTTTTAGCGGGTGAGTTGCTTCATGGAGAAGCTGCGTGGCAAAGCAGTAATCAGTATCTGCATCGGACGATAACCCTTTTGGAGGAAGTAGAGGCATCGGGTCCGGCTTTCTCCGAGATACCTTCGTTAGGGCAATTGACAGCCCAACAATACCAAAGTCTTGTGTTAGAGACATGGAGGAAGGTGGGCATCAATGGGTATCACCAGAGAGATTATGTGAATGCAATGGCGGCATTCTCTATGATAGCGGAGGATGTAACGCTGCCCCTCGGAACCATACGAAAGGCAGAGGAGTGGAAACAAAGATGTCAATGGGCGCGAGACAGGAAATGAGGGACCTTGTTGACTTAAGGGTTGACTTCATAATATAATATCATTGATAACAGCGACAATTCAGAGCGTGAGTAGAGAAAACAGAGAGGTTTCTAACCGTGCCTATCCCCAATCGCGTCGGAATTTATCAAAAACCATCACGAAACATTGTCCCGCAAGCCTTTATAGGCTTGCGCAAGGAGTGATGTCCAGGAGGCCATAGTTAAAAAAATGAAACTTTTTGTGCCGGGAAGGATTTGCCTGTTCGGTGAGCACAGCGATTGGGCAGGTGGGCACCGGCGAAGTAACGCAGAGCTCGAAAGGGGCTATACGTTAATAACCAGCACAAACCAAGGTGTATACGCCGAGGTTAAACCGCATCCGAACCGTCTGATTTTAAAAACGACCCTCAGCGATGGGACACGTCACGGTCCTTATAGTCTGCCTATGGAGCGAAGCGCACTTCTTGCTGAAGCTGAAAAAGGTGAGTTTTTTAGTTATGCTGCTGGCGTTGCCTATGAGATTTTAACGAACTACCGTGTGCAAGGCTTGGAAATCGACAACTATCTCACAGATTTACCTGTCAGAAAAGGGTTATCTTCGAGTGCCGCTATCAGTGTTCTGGTGGCACGCGCCTTTAACCGGACCTATGATCTTAAATTAACAACGCGCGGAGAAATGGAATATGCTTACCGAGGGGAGACGACAACGCCTTCACGGTGTGGACGCATGGACCAAGGGTGTGCATACCAACGTCCTATTCTCATGACGTTTGACGGTGACCATATTGATGTAAAAGACTTCAGTGTACCTCACGATATGTACCTTGTAATTGTCGATCTCGGTGCCAGTAAAGATACACGCCTGATATTGAGCCAATTAAATCACTGTTATCCATTTGCAGAGAGTGAATTAGAAAAAAACGTGCAACACTATCTCGGTCGGTTGAGTGCAGAGATTACGCAGCAGGCGTATCAAGCACTTCGCGATGGAGATGCAGAAGCGGTCGGTAAACTCATGACGTGCGCACAAACGGAATTCGATAAACATTTGATACCCGCATGTCCATCACAATTGACGGCACCTGTTCTCCACAAAGTCCTGAATTATGAACCGATTCAGCCGTATATCTGGGGCGGTAAAGGTGTCGGATCGCAAGGGGATGGTTCTGCCCAATTCATTGTCAAAGATGAAGCGAGCCAACAGCGCGTCATTGAGATTATTGAACGGGATTTGGAGATGTCGTGCCTGAAACTGGTTATTGAGGCGGGTCGACATGTCCGCAAAGCCGTTATTCCTGCCGCTGGCTTCGGAACGCGACTCTTTCCGGCATCAAAGGCGATGAAGAAGGAACTCTTCCCTGTTATTGATAAGTCTGGACGTGCCAAACCGGCAATCATGGCAATCGTTGAGGAGGCGATCAATGCTGGCATTGAGGAGGTCTGCCTTATCGTGCAGCCCGGAGATACCGAGCTTTTTGAATCGTTTTTCCAGACACCGCCACGGATTGAACATTATAACAAACTCAGTAAGGAGAACCAGGCGTATTGCGACGCACTGCTGGAATTAGGGAGCCGTGTGTCATTCGTCACACAAGACGTTCAAGAGGGTTTCGGACATGCCGTCTATTGCGCGAGAGAATGGGTTGGGAACGAACCGTTTCTGCTCATGCTCGGCGATCATCTCTACGGTTCAGATGAGGAGAGATGTTGTGCACGACAGGTCGTAGAGGCTTATGAGCGGGTGGGCCATAGTGTCGTCGGGCTGAAAGTGACACCGATTGAGCAGTTGTCGAACTTCGGTTGCGTCACCGGCGCATGGAGAGAAGAGAATTCCCTACTCTCTCTCACAGAGATTTATGAGAAACCCGATCCTGAGTATGCCATGGAACATTTGCACGTGGATGGGATGGATGTGGACCAGTTCTTAACGGTGTTCGGTATCTATGTGCTTCAACCCCAGATTTTCGAGTTTCTGGAACGAAATATCACCCATAATCTCCGGGAGCGAGGCGAATTTCAACTTACGTCCTGTTTAGACGAATTACGGAAGGCAGACGGATTTTCCGGGTATGTTGTCAAAGGGCGGCGGTTTGACATCGGTCTCCCTGAAGAGTATCGGCAAACAGTTATTGAGTTCATGGGGGCTTAGGGCAACTGATACCCTTATAAGAGTAGAACATTAAACCAAAGGTGTAGCCTGCAACAACGGGACAGGCGGATTTAAGGAACGCACGCAAAAGTTGAAACGCACGTTATTTCTCCGCAAGGAAAAATTAAAAGGGGATTTTGATAACAACGATTGTCATATCGTCGTATTGCTCCGCTTCTCCGACGAAGTTTTGAACATCTTCAACGAGGCTTTGAATGACTTCTGTCGCTGTGAAACTATCAGGAATTTTTGAAACCACTTCCTTTAAACGTTCCGTGCCATACATTTCTTCGTCCGTATTGAGTGCCTCAATCAGACCATCGCTATGAAAAATTAGGATGTCACCCGCATTTAAATCGAAGGTGACCGACTCATACTCCACCTTTTTCATACTGCCGAGTGGAAGATCGCTATTTTCAATTTCAATGATCTCCGCACCTCGCTTAAGAACAGGATAGGGTTGTCCCCCGTTCGCATAGTCAACCCGTCTCTTGGTTTCATCAAGGACAGCGAGGTTCAGCGCGATGAAACTCGGTCCATACATGCGAGGTGCTAACCCGGCATTGAGATCGGTAAGAATGATACCCGATTCGGACTTGAAACGCGAGACTTCATATAGCATTCCATTCGTTAGCACGGCGTTCATCGCGCCTCTTAATCCTTTTCCGGCGGCATCTGCGACCGCGATAGCGGTCTGTCCGTTCGCGACGGTGAGATAATCGTAGAAGTCGCCACCTACCTGTGTCGCGGGGACCGACATACCCGCAACATCAAACCCTTTCGTATCCGGGGCTTCGGTCGGCAAAAGTCCCATCTGAATATTCTGTGCCTCGCTCAGTTCGGCACGGATACGTTGTATCTCCGCTTCTTCCCTTTGACGCACTTCATTACGCAGTTGTAGGGTATGGCGACGGTTTACAATCAGACGACCAATTAGCGTTAGAACGACGGTCATAAAGATGACTGTTGGGAGATAAGTTCGCCACCGCGTCCAGAGGGGTGGCGATATGCTGAAATCCACCACTGCTGGTGTATGTGTATAGGGCCAATCTTTACGGAATGCCGTGACGAGGAACCTGTAATTGCCTGCTTTAAGCCCTGTATATCGGATACGCAGAATCCCGTCTTGATTTTGGAGTTCTTGGACAATACCACTGTCGCGCATGATATGCTGCGGCGTTGACACGGAGGCGGTAGAAGGGGTCCACGCCTCGGAGATTCCCCCGGCACCTGTTGCCAGAAGCGAGAACTCCTCTGCCGAAACGTTTGTCCATGTGGGAGTGTCCAGTCCGATTAATTTAAATCGATAGGACAGCCCTTCTCGGAGCGGACTGATACCTTGGATATTTAAAATCTTCGTTCCGCGCGAGGGCAGTGTTAAACTCGATGAAAGGTCGGTGTAAATTTTATCGGATTCAAGAGAGGTCAGTCGACATTCTGGCAGTCCACCACGTGTGGGTGTATATTGTGTGACGCCGCCTTCGGTTGTAAACCAAATATCTTTATTGGCAGATTCATGAATTTTCGAGATATTGTTATGAGTGAGACCGTCTTTTGTTGTGAGGTTATAAAAGGTTTCGCCGTCGTATCGGACAGTGCCGCCGCCCCATGTCGCGAACCATATATTTCCGCGACTATCCTCCATGACATCCTTCACGTTATCAACGAGAAAGCCATCTTCTTTTGTTGTATAGGTTCTCGCGTTTTCCCCATCATAGCGGATGACCCCGCGGGATGTTGCTAACCAGAGCACCCCCTCTTGCGTCGTTAGGGAGTCTTGTAGTTCAGCGAGTTCAATGTCCTCAAGAGAAATGAGTGTTGTGCCGTGATAGGTTTTGAGAGCATCGGGAAAAAGAAAAGTTATTCGGTTATTTGTCTCCCTTGGGTTCTTCCAAACAGCAATCGGGAGCGTACTCGATTCTCCGTCGAGCGGAAGTGGGTTACCGAGTTCAGTGTCACTCCAAAGTATCAATTTCCCCGTTACGGCGTTAAAAAACCATTTGCTGCCTGATGCGATTTTTAACAGGGTTGTCGCTTGAAGGGGCAGGGTTTCAGGTTTACTCGGACGATTTGGTGTGGTGTTAATTTCTTTCGGATAGCGTAGGGACTTTCCGTTATCGAAGTGGACCCATAATCTATCGTTGGAATCTCTGTATACATCGGTGATAGCGGCTGCACCGAACGCTATTGGGGAGATTGGAGTAGGAGTAGTGTTCGGACCGATTTCTTGAAACGGGATTCTTTGAAAGCCGGTGTTTGTCAACCGTAATAATCCTGTTGCGTCGGCTTTAAAGAGGTGCCCTCCGAAAGCCATCCAAGTATGTTCTCCTTCGTGGATGAGAACATTCGTGTTGGTATCTGACCGTTCGCCACCGGGCCCGATTGCTGTTTGGATAGGAATAGACACTTGGCCGAACTTGCCATTTGCGTATCGAAAGAAAGTATATCGCAATTGCGTGGAACTCCCGCCCACCCCTGGTTCGTCAATAAACCAAACGTGCCCGCCAACTTCAAATATTTTTTCGATTTCAGTTCGAAAGGGCCGAACGCGTTCCATAGTTCTATTGTCAGTTTGAGAGGCGCGCGATGAATCATTTTGCACTAAACTCACTCTGAAAATATGTGTGGTAAGTTCTTCGGATTCTGCATCGTAACGGGCGACACCCCCTGGCACACTAAACCAGAGGTAACCTCGACTGTCCTCAAATATCATCCGGACTCTATTGGTTCCGAGGCCAGCGTGTGTGCTGATAGCAGGTGTTGGGTCAAATGATGTTACGCCATTATCGTGGCCAAACCACAATTTACCATCTATGGCTTCATAAATCGTATGAATCCCTTCAACGCCGAGTCCACTGTTGATACGGTCGGGCAGTTGCGTGAGGTTGGCATCGTATTGATGTGCTCCAGTTTCGTCAGTAAACCATAGATTGCCCCATGCATCCTCGAGCTCAAGAAACCCCAGTAGGTTTCCGTGCTGAGAGTCATGCCACCATCTTGTCGTGCGTCCATCGCTGAACCAGACTCGATTTTTCGTGTCATTCTGTATTGATGCCAGTCTCTGGATTGATGCAGGTTTACTACCTATGGAGCCACTCTGTCCCCAAGCTAAAGGAAGGATTTTCTCAAAGACTTTCCCATCAAAACGTAAGAGAAGATTGTAGCCACCGAACCACAGGTTTCCAGAAGTATCTTCACCTATTGTTTCTATTGCATTCACAGCGTTAAGGTTTGACAAGTCGTAGCGTGTAAATCCAATATTTGGATGAACCCGCTGTGTTCCATCATCCGTTTTCTCGTTTGCGTTATCACTGTCCGTGATTTTTAAGGGGTCCTCTACCCAACGGTTCTCTCGGAAACTGAGGATTACACCCTGCGGTTGTTCTTCACCTTCGCTGCCACCGATCCAAATCGTTCCATCATCGCTTTCAAAGATAATGTTTATTGCGAAATCCCTTGAGCGGAGCAGATCTTCGCCTATAATTTCGTTTGGATGTGCTTGGGGCAGGCGTTGGACCCCTGGAGTGATGTACTTCGTGAGTTGCTGGTTTTCACCGACCCATATATCGCCGTGATCGTCAACCAGCAGTGAATTGCCGGTGCCTATCAGATTAATAGAAGAACCGTCAAACCGACTGACTCTCCCGGAGTTTTCTGCGCGGAAATGCGTGAGGAACCAGATATGTCCCCATTTGTCTTCGACGATTTGTCGGGTCTGTCCAAGGAGTGCCCCAGGTCCTACATTGGAGGTGGGTGCGTTCTCAGAAGTATCGGGAGATCCGATGTAAGATTCAAACCTGATCCCATCGAATCGGCTCACCCCACCCCGATCGGAACCGAACCATAGATCCCCCCGACTGTCCTGAAAAACGACAGGGACAACCGGACCTATCAATCCATCGGCGACGGTGTAGGTAAGGATTTGCTCAGACTCCGTCTCAATACAGACAAGGAGGATCAAAAGGATGATGCTAAAAATTAAAATGGAGTTTTTCATTCTTTAATTTTACCTTGCGGAGTGATGAAGTGAATGTGAAACTTTGACGCGTATTCCTCGAATCCGCCCTCCACTACGTTACGGGCTTACGGTTTGGTTTTATCTTTACTTTTCCGTCCGAAGACAGCAGCCTGCAACAATACGCAAAAATACCCAAGCAAAAACACGCAGGCGGGTATACGCAAAGAAACTTTATGCAGCAAACCGCCCTGACCGAACCGCAAGATATAATTTAGTTGTCAGTTATCAGTTGTCAGTGAAAGGTTTTTGTTAGACCTAAGCGCGTAGCCTGCAACATCGGCGCAGGCGGATATACGCAAAGAAACTTTATGCAGCAAACCGCCCTGACCGAACCGCAAGGTAAATTTAAAAATCGCGAATACGCGAAATTGCTTCCGCAATCACTCCGTCTGGGTATGTCAGCGAGATTCTAAAATAGCCTTCGCTCCACTGTCCATATCCGAGACCTGGTGTTACAACAACACCTGTTTCTTCAAGCAATGCCGTCGCAAAGGCACGACTTGAACCGTTAAAACGCTCAGGGACCGGTGCCCAAACATACATTGTTGCTTTCGGCTTCTCGATTGTCCACCCGCTGTCTCTCAGGGCATCTACCACCATATCGCGGCGTTTTTGATAAACGACGTTAATTGCGGGTGTAATCTCGTCCGCTATTGAAAGTGCCTTTGCCCCGGCGAATTGAAGTGAGCGGAGTGAACCGTTGTCGATATTGTCTTTCACCGTTTTGACTGCACTAACAGCAGTTGGGTTGCCAACGACAAACCCCAAGCGCCAGCCTGTCATGTTAAACGCTTTGCTTAATGAGAAAAACTCAACCGCGACTTCCGCTGCACCTTCCACCTGCAATATACTGGGTGAGCGATAACCGTCGTAGGTGTTCTCACTATAGGCGTTGTCGTGCGCGATCAGGATGTTATTTTGTCTACCAAACTCCACGGCACGCTCGAAAAAATCGAGGTCGGCAGTGGCGGTTGTCGGATTGTTTGGATAGTTGATCCAGAGAACTTTGGTAAGTCGTTTCACTTCATCAGGAATAGCGTCAAAGTCAACATAGAAATCGTTTTCTCGCAGAAGCGGAGCATAGTAGGTCGTTGCACTGGCGAAGACGTGTCCGATGTTGTAGGTAGGGTAGCCTGGACTCGCCGCTATACCAATATCGCCCGGATTGAGGATACCGAGTGCCATTTTGACGATTGCGTCTTTACTACCGAGTGTTGTCGCTACCTGATCATCGGATAATGTGACCCCGTAACGGTGCTGGTAAAAGTCGAGGACTGCCTGTGGAAAATCGTCAACAGGGTTGTCGCAGCCGTAGCGGTGCCTGTCTGCATCATCGGGATTTTGGATCGCACTACATAAGGTTTCAACAACTGGGTCAGGTGTTGGAAGATCCGGGTCACCGATACCGAGGCTAATCACATCGACACCGCGTGCTTGTGCTGCCTGCATTTTTTGGCGCAGGTCTACGAAAAGATAGGGTGGAAGTTTTTCTAACCGTTCTGCGATTGTAATCATATTTTTAATTTACCTTGCGGATAAGTCATAGGATCCGCGAATTTAACGGCTTGTGTGTTCGGGCTGAAGAAATCCGCAGAAACACCCAAGCAAAAACCCCAAGCAAAAAAAACTGCGCCGTTGTTGCAGGCTTGTTTTTGGATGATATGCCGCACATATCCTTATGGTAGTTGTGGACTCACCAAAAACCTGCCCGTAGTGAAATTATGCCTCAAATGGCATAATTTGTCTTTGCTTTACATTTGAAGGGCAGTCCAGGAGTCCATAGTTAAAAATTATTTTAGATGAAGGATTGACTGTTGGGATTCGTTGAGGCTGTCCATAACGTTCGGGCTGAAATGTAGACCTTGACCGCCCCAATCTGGCATATAGCCGATGCTATAGCAGTAATAGAGTGTCCGACGCGGTTTACCGGAAACATTGATGACCGACCCGTGTGTGAGTGCCTCTGTAAAAATAATGGCATCCCCTGCTTTTGCTGGGATCGGGGTCAGCACAGGGTTTTCATCCGGGTGGCTTCCCCAAGGTTTTGCGAAATTGCTCTTATGTGCCCCCGGTATAACAGCGAAACACCCGTCCTCCATATCACAATCCAGCATCGGAAAGACCGCTTTTGTTAAGGTTGATACCATCTCTCCGTTTTTACAATGATATTGGCATTTCGGGATAATCGGTGTTCCGTGCATGTGCAACCCGGTATAGCCACCCCCCCACCGGTAAATTGTGTAGGTATGATTGAGTCGATACGGACCCCCGGTTACACCTTGAATTACATCCAGAACCTCCGGGATGTCGATCAGCGTATTGAATACACTGTCTGCCTCCAAGATGTTAGAGATGTAGAGTTCTTTCTCCGTTCGCTGTGTGCCGAGGCACAGCGGGGGTGGATAGTCGTCGGGCGGCATATTCTCGTACTGATCTAACACAGCATTACACGCCTCGACTACTATCTGGGGGATAACACTCTTCAGGACAATAAAGCCTTGCAGATCAAATAGATATTTCTGTTCGTCTGTCATTTTTTAATTTTTCCTTGCGGCTAAGCGATGCAGTCTGTGCTTTAACAGTTTCCGGGTTCGAGTTGAAGAAAAACCTCGCGTCGTTGTTGCAGGCTGCGTTTTGGGTGTAATGTTTCTCTACACACCTTGGGTTTCCCCGCTGGGACTAAAACGGAACGGCTTCATATCTGAGAATTGTTCCGTTTTGTCCAACTGCCCATCCGCTATCTGTACTGCTTACGTGGATAGCCTTCAGATCCGTTCTGGTATCTGTATGCTGCGGTCTCCAGTTTTGTCCACCATTCTTTGTATGAAGGACAAGTCCCTCTTTTCCAACAATCCAGCCTTCTGTTTCTGATAGAAAAAATACGTCGTCAAGAAAATTGCGGGTATGGCTCTCTTGACGTTGCCATGTTTTCCCGCCATTCTCGGTATGTAGGATCAAACCATCCATACCCAAACTGCGTAAATCTAATCCTACGACCCAGCCTCTCTCCGGAGTGACGAAGGTGACGGCATCTAATAGAAAAGATGGGTAGCGTTGGCTGATCGGTAACAACTTCCAATTGGTACCGCCATCAGTTGTAAAAAGTATTGTGCCGTTTAGACCGACTGCCCAACCGCGTCGTTTGGAGATGAAATAAACGTCAAACAGATTCCAATGGGTTCCGCTCTTTTGCGGTTGCCATGTTTTCCCACCATCATCTGTGTGGATGATTTCACCGCCGCTTCCGACACACCATCCATTTTTTTCGTCTGTAAAGAAAACACTGAGCAGGTCCTGCTGTGTCCCTGAAACTTGACGTTGCCATACGGTTCCACCATTTGTGGTCTGTAGGACGACGCCGGCTTCTGCAACCGCCCATCCTATTTGTGATGACACGAAATGCGTTGCCCCAAAACACTCAGTCGTGCGGCTGTCTTGCGCGTTCCATACGACACCTCCATCCTCGGTTCGTAGAATCGCGCCCCGGTCACCGACAACGTATCCTTCATCGGGCGAGATGGCGCATACACCTACCAAGAGATGACTCGGACTGGATTGTGATTCCCATGTTACACCCGCGTTGCGGGTGTGCAGGATGGTGCCGTTTTCACCGACTGCCCAACCGATTTGCTTGGAAACAAAGTCAACACCTAACAGGACGGCATCCGCGCTGTTGTGGAAACGGGGACCCCCGCGTTGATGTTTCCATTTTTCTTTTCCACCCGACGCGGTGTGGAGAATCACGCCTAAGTCGCCGACAATCCAACCGTTTTGGGCATCTATAAAGTCAATATCGTAAAGTGTAAAGGTATGCAGCGGCTCATTGCCGAGATAATCCGGTTGACCGTAGCTACTTTTATGGCGTTCATTCGTTCCGCGAGTGACGAAGTCCCATGTGTTCCCGCCATCGGTTGTTACGAAGACGCTCCGTCGATCACCCACAACCCAACCCGTTTGTTTGTCTATGAAATGGAGGTTGAACAGGGCGGCTTCTGTCACGAATTGGACTTCCCAAGTTTCTCCACCATCGGTTGTCCGATAGATGTAGCCGGCCTTTCCTGAGTTTATTTCGGAGGTCGGTGTGCTATAGGTAACGATCCATCCTCGGTTTTCGTCTACGAAATGGACACCTTTCAATGACTTTCTGCCGAACACCTGTCCATCAATCTGTGCGAATGTCTGCCCACCGTCGGTTGTTTTTAGCACTGTGCCCCAGTCGCCGACACTCCAACCCGTTCCATCGCCTATGAAGAGGTCATGCAGGTTGTTTTCCGTCCCGGTTTCAATGTGCTGCCATGTTTCCCCGCCGTCGGTTGTCCGGATCAGAACGCCGCCTTCACCGATACACCAGCCCTCTGACGCTGAACGAAAATACACGTTTCGGAGAGGTTTGTTGAAAACGCCGCTGTGTTGTCTGTGCCACGTTTCCCCACCGTTGTTTGTGTGAATGATGAGACTTTCCGCGCCTTCCCCAAAATCAGCACCAGGAATTATATCTATGGCGTTACCAACTGCCCAACCCCGCTTTTCAGAAACGAAATGAACATCGTAGAGGTGTGAACTCCAATCGCCTTCTATGACAGTTTTCCACTCGTACCGGACCCGTTTTTGGGACGCTGTTTGTTCACAGCCGACCATAAATAGAATACCGATAAAGAGCACAATAAAATAGGTGTGAGTTATCAGGTGTCGGTTAAAACAGGACTTCGCTAACATCGTGTAACCCTTTAGGCGCGTCAATTATCCATTCCGCTGCGCGGATTGCGCCTTTGGCGAAAGCCTCTGGACTGTGTGCTCGATGGATGACGCTGAGTTGTTCACCCTCTGTTGCGAACAACACCGTATGATCCCCGGCGATGTCGCCACCTCGAACCGCATGAATGCCTATCTGTTTTTTCGATCTTGCACCAACGATGCCGTGGCGACCGTAAACACCCGCCTCGTCTAAATCTTGCTCAAGTGCCGTGGTAAGAGTCTCCGCTACACGGAGTGCTGTGCCACTGGGTGAATCTGCTTTGTGATTGTGATGTGCCTCTATCACTTCAATATTATAATCATTTCCGAGGGTTTTGGCAATTAATTCCAATGCTTGTATCATTACATTGACACCGAGACTCATGTTGGGTGCCATTACGCAACGGATCTGTGAAGCAAGTGCTTGGATGGTCGCGAGTTCGTCTGCGGTAAAACCGGTTGTTCCAAGAACCATGGCTTTATCTGCATCGACGACGTGTTGGAGGTGATCCAGGGTTGCTTCAGGCTTTGAAAATTCGATGACAACATCTGAACGATGAAGTACGTCGTCAAGTTTGCCTGTAATGGTTACGCCAATCTCACTGATACCGGCGACAACACCCGCATCACTTCCAATCTGTGGATGTGAAGGGTATTGGACGGCTCCGACGAGTTGCATATTGGGGTGTTGGACAATGCCACGCGTGATGCAACGTCCCATACGACCGCAAACACCGGTGATAGCAACACGAATCATCTTTTTAATGTTCCTTGCGGTTAAATGACGTGGATTTGAGCTTTGACGATTTTGATATAGAGGCGTGTCTACTATTCCTGAAACAGGACTTCGCTAATATCATGTAATCCTTTAGGGGCGTTGATGGCCCATCTCGCTGCGCGGATTGCGCCTTTAGCGAAAGCCTCTGGGCTATGTGCTCGATGGACGACGCTGAGTTGCTCACCCTCTGTTGCGAACAACACCGTATGGTCGCCGGCGATATCACCCCCTCGAACCGCATGAATGCCTATCTGTTTTTTCGGTCTTGCGCCAACGATGCCGTGGCGACCGTAGACACCTACCTCATCTAAATCTCGCCCCAATGCCTGAGCAACGGTTTCCGCTAAGCGGAGGGCTGTGCCGCTGGGTGAATCTGCTTTGTGATTGTGATGTGCCTCTATCACTTCAATGTCGTAATCGTCCCCAAGGGCTTTAGCAATTAATTCCAGTGCCTGAATCATCACATTGACACCGAGACTCATGTTGGGTGCCATTACGCAACGGATCTGTGATGCGAGTTCCTCGACAGCGGCGAGTTCATCAGGGTCATATCCGGTTGTTGCGATTATCATCGCTTTGTCGGCATTGACGACCTGTCGGAGGTGTTGCAGGGTAGCCTCAGGTTTCGAGAATTCGATGACAACATCTGCGGCGTCAAGTACATCTTCAAGGTTACCTGTAACCGCGACTCCTATTTCTCCGATGCCGGCAACAACACCCGCATCACTCCCGATCTGTGGGTGTTCCGGGAATTCAATCGCGCCGACGATTTCCATATCGGTTTGTTCAGTAACACCTCGGATAATAAGCCGGCCCATACGGCCACATGCCCCATTAATAATCACACCAATCATCTTTTTAATGTTCCTTGCGGTTAAATGACAGAATAGCAGTCAGTCATCAGTAAAGAGAGTGTTTTGCTTGGGGTATTTGCAATGTAATACATTGTCCCGCAAGTCCACACGTTGTCCTCGGATGCCACACGCGCATCCGTTCTGGCGCTACGGATTTCGTCTATCCGTAGACGAAATCCGATGTTTCTGCGGGTTTCCCCTGTTAAACGAGAACCTCTTTACTGAAAGCCGAGAGCGAATCGACCTGACTGCTGACGGTTATTTCAATGTGAATAGATACGCCAAAAGATCGTGCATCTGTTTGACTGACAGAATATCTGCGAAGTTTTCGGGCATAACACCTGCTTGTGGAACGCTGGTGCTCCTTATATCCTTTATGAGATAGGTTGTCCACAACTTCCCAGAATTGTCGAGTAACTGGATCGTTTCAGGGTCTATCCTGTCTCTATGATCGTATTGGTGGCGCTTCCTACCTGTGATTTCCTGTCCGTCTGTCGTGAAAATGGTAATCATTTCATATTCAGGCGCGATATACGCGCGTGGATTGAGAATGGACTCGACAATGAATTGCGGCGAACGGGTGCGAGCGACATACGTCATATCGGGACCTATTTCGCTGCCTGTTCCGGTGGCACCTCTCCCGTGAACTGTGTGACACTTACCGCAAGCGTATCCTTCTGAGAAGAAAATGGCTTCCCCTGTTTTGACATCGCCTTTCATATATGGCGTCCAGTCCTGAGTAGGTTTCGCTTCCTCTAAGGAGACCCCTGCCGCTTTCGCTTGTTCCGAACGAATGTAGCCGACAATCATATTAATCGCTTCATCAGAAAGTTTGCCACCAAACTTCTGCATCTCGGTCCCGGGGAGCCCGTTGAATACGGTTTGGAAGATACCGTCATCGGTCCATCCGTAAAGCCACTGCGGTTTAAAGAGATCGGGGGCTTTGCCACCGCGTGTTTGTTGGGCGTGACAATTCCAACACATCAAACGGAAGTAGAACGCACCGTCGATAACGTCTTCGTCATAACTCACGTCTCTCGGTGCTTCGGGGGCAATATCCACCTCTAAGTTTTGGGCATTTACGACAGAAAAAAAGAAGAGAATTAGCCCCAGAGAGAGGAGAAGAATGCACCACGTTATTCGGACGGTAGAGGTTCGAACGCGGGTAGAATAATACATCATTTCTATTCATCCTCCTGAAACGGAGCGAAGTAAGGCAAATAATACTTTTCAGAGAGTTCTCTGAGTTTTTCTTCACTCCATTTCTGTTCGATAATTGTGTTAACAACATCTTGAAGTTCACGTGTTTCTCGTGTTGATGTATCTTTGCCAAAAGCTATAGCGATATTCCAACGGAGACGCGCTTCAGGGGTGTATTCTTTAACAATCTCTAATTCAGGATAAACAGTATCCGTGTGTTCTGGCTGCTGAATTCGGGAACCCTTTTCAATCAACCACCCAATATTTGACCAGACATATCCGTAAGCAATTTGCCCTTTCTTGAGAGCGTCCAAGACAGCAATTTGTGAGCGATAAACGCGACGCTTATATCCCATCTGTCGAAGGACATCGCTGGCGATGGAGCCCGCTTCTGTCCCAATCGTTTCTAACTTAATGTCCTCCAGTGTTTTCGGTGACGCTTGATTACTTTTCTGTTTTACCAATACGTATCCGGTCCCGTAGAAGGGTGTAGAGAAATCAACGTTTTTCCCCAATTGAATCGCTTCACTCATGGCGCGCTCCTCAATGGGAACTCCGATCACACAGTCGCAATGTCCGCGTATCATGTCAGCCAGCAGACTATCACGGAGGGTGTCAAGCCAGTGGAGTTCCAACTTAACACCGAGTTCCTCTGCCAGTAGATGTGCTATCTCAACATATAACCCAGGAAGTTCGGGATCAGCGTTGGAGTAAGGCAGATTTCGGATGTCCATACAGACCGTTAAGACACCCGCTGCTCGAATTTCTTCCAAGGCATCGACAGCGTCTGCAGTGTGCAACATCGGAGCAGACAGTATGAAAAGTGCTGCCCACAAAAGGATATAGTGTTTCACGGTACCCTCCTATCTATTGGTTTTCGGTTAAAGAGATTTCTGAATCAACCGAAGCGTCTCTTAACTGATAACCGACAACCGATAACTGACAACTATTCATCAAAGAGCGCGAACACAAAAAGGGTTCCGCCTTCGCGAGCATTAACTTCAGCATATTTCACAGCACCTGACGCTATCGCAACGTATTGGACACCGTCAAGTTGATAGGTGATAGGCGGTGCAAGAACCCCGGATCCAGTCTGAAAATCCCAAAGCACTTCGCCGGTTTCTGCCGAGAGTGCCATGAATCTGCCCTCTAAATCCCCCGAAAAAACGAGACCGCCTGCCGTTGTGAGGCATCCGCCCCATTGTGGGAAGTTCGTTTTGTGTCGCCATTTAATCTCACCTGTAGAGACATCGATTGCACTGATATGTCCCCACATCTCCATGTCTCCAGCTTCGTTCCTCTCTGCTGTCATACCACTTCCGAGGTAGGGTAGACCTTTCACATAGAAAACGCGCCCTTGATGAAAGGAACCGCAGAGTTCCAGCGATGGGATATAGAGGTAATTTGTGAGCGGGTTATAGGCTGAGGGGGGCCAGTTCTTGCCGCCTTCAACGCCGGGACAGACGCGAATCGTGCCTTCTTCTGAGGTGGATACGCCGGGTAGGACGGTAGGACGCCCGTTTTCATCGAGTCCCGCCGACCAGTTCTGTTCGCAGTAAGTGCTTGCGTATAGAAATTTTCCGTTGGTTCTATCAAGTACATAGAAATAGCCGTTACGATTCGCTTGCATCAACGCTTTGACCGGCGCGCCATCTATCTCCATATCGATCAGGACGGGTTCACTCACGCCGTCCCAATCCCATAGATCGTGGGGGGTGGCTTGAAAATACCATTTGAGTTTTCCGGTATCGGCATCCAACGCAACGATACAGTCGGTATAGAGGTTGTCGCCTCTCCGGACAGCACCGTTCCAGTCTGGTGCCGGGTTACCCGTTCCCCAGTAGACAAGATTCAATTCCGGGTCGTAGGAACCTGTGACCCAGGCGGATCCGCCACCTGTCATCCATGAATCGCCTTCCCATGTGTCACCGCCGGGCTCGTCTTTTGAAGGGACGGTGTAAAATCGCCATGCCTGTTCACCTGTTTCGGCGTAATACGCATCGATGTAGCCTCGGATGCCGTATTCTGCGCCTGATATGCCGACAATCACTTTGTCTTTGACGACTAACGGGGCGACAGTAAGGGATTCAGCGTTCGTTAGATCCCCGACCACTCTGTCCCAGAGGACCCTGCCGGTTTTCGCATCAAGGGCGAGCAGGTGTGCGTCAAGCGTTACCCAAAAGATTTTATCGCCCAAGATAGCAGCGCCCCGGTTCACCATACCGCAGCAGATCGCTAAATCGTCGGGGAGTTCATAATTATACCGCCATATTTCCTTACCGGTTCTTGCGTCCACAGCGTAGATACTACTGTAGGGAGTGGTGACGAACATCACACCGTTGACGACAAGTGGCGTGCATTCAAACTTATCGAAGGGTGTTCCAATTTGAAATGCCCATTTCGGGACGAGTTTTTTGACGTTTTCAGTGTTAACCTGTGTGAGTTGACTATATCGCCAGCTTCTGTAGTCCCGTCCATACATCAGCCAGCTTTCAGGGTCGTCTTGTGATGAGAGTAACATCTCGTTCGTGACGGGTTGGATATCCGGTGTGGTTCCGGCTGTGATGAGACTCGGTGTCGCAGCAAATACTAAACTTACGACGAAGATAATGAAACTTACGCGTTTTATGTGTGAACAACAGTTTGATGCTTCAGAGAAAATATGTCTGTTCATGTTCCCCTCCTTGTGCTGATGGTGAGACAATCCCAACTTCTTACTTCTTTAGAAACCGTGTCATGAAGGAAACGCGAGGTATTTTGCAGTGCTGCAAAAATGTGTGATTCAGGCATTAGTATATCAAAAATCGGATTTAATGTAAAGTCTGAAAATTTCTTGGAGATATGTAGAGGGCGCGATTGAGGAGAGGACCCGTGTTAAATGCTATAATAGAGGTTAGTTTTATGCTAACCTTGCTTGTTCACCGGCATGGTAGGAGCTCCGCACTAATGGCCCCGACTCTACATGTCGAAACCCCATTTCGATGCCTGCTTCTTTGATCTCTTCAAATTCTTCAGGGGTATAATAGCGTTGAATGGGCAAATGCCGCGCGGAAGGGGAGAGGTATTGACCCACAGTGAGAATATCACATTCGGTGTTGCGGAGGTCTTCCATTGTCTCTAAGAGTTCTGTCACAGTCTCACCTAAGCCGACCATAAGTCCCGACTTTGTGAGCATCTGTGCATCCAGTTGTTTGCTGGTGCGGAGCAGGTTCAAGGTTTGTTGATAATTCGCATACGGACGGACGCGACGATAAAGACGTGGAACTGTTTCGGTGTTATGATTGAGCACTTCAGGTCGTGCTTGCACGATGACAGCGAGTGCCTCCCAATTGCCTTCGAGGTCGGGGATGAGGACTTCCACGGTGCATCCCGGACGATGTTTCCGGGCTTCGGCGATGCATGCGGCGAAGATACCCGCGCCTCCGTCCACAAGGTCGTCCCGATTGACTGAGGTGATAACCACATGCTTGAGTTTTAAGTGACCGACGGCTGCACCGAGTCTGCGCGGTTCATCGGCATCGACGATCCCACCGGGCGTGCCTTTTTTGACCGCACAGAACATGCAGCGACGCGTGCAGACATCACCGAGTATCATAAAGGTGGCGGTCCGGCTGTTCCAACACTCACCGATATTCGGACAGCGCGCTTCTTCGCAGACTGTGTGAAGTTGCAGATTCCGCATCAATTTCTTGAGTTCAGCGTAGTTAACGCCACTCGGCATTCGAGCTTTGATCCAGGACGGATGCCGTCTTTGCGGTGTTCTTTGCTCAACTAATGGAAGCGTTTTTAACATCTTTTAATTTACCCCTAACGGGAGCTGTCAGGAAAGTCTCAGCTGGGCACCAACCTTTCAAAAATCCGCCATGCGCCGTTGTTGCATGGCTGCCGTCTACTTCTCAGCTAATGGCGGGAGAGGGTGGGAGTCGAACCCACCTATCCACTTGCATGGACAAGCCGGTTTTGAAGACCGGTAGGGCCACCGGACCCTATCCTCCCCCATTTTTTTAACTATTAAATCTGGTTCCCGTTCACGACGTTCACGGTGGTTTTGGGTGAATTCCAGTAGAAAGTAAGTGATGTAATTATGGTGCTCTGTGCCGCGGATGCAACTTACGGATATTCCCGTCTCGGATCGTGAGGTTCCGGCTATCGCAGTATTCCAAGAACGGCACGGCATATTTTCGAGAAGTTTGTGCCGTTTCTCGAAATTCGGCAACAGTTATTGTATCATTTTTGCGAAGGTAAGTGGTTAATAATTCCTGTATCTCCTCAAAAACGGTTTTGTGAATAAAGAAGTTATCCGCTATTTTGACAAACTGTCCCAGGTTCAGAAGTGCGAAAAACGTGGATTCCAGCAACTGCGGTGTATAGTCTGGAAGGTGTGCGCTGAGTTCGTTGAAAGTGGGTGTATTCATACCTGCTTCCAAGAATAGTTTTTCGAGTCTCTCCTTCGCTGTTTCTTCCTCTTCGGAAAACTGGATTTCGTGAGATGCCAATCGGAGAAGATTGCCGTCTTTGGCGAGTTGACCCTCGGTAATGAGTCGGTTTTCGAGTTTCTCAAAGCCGATTTCGTCCAATTTGAGTTCTCGACGCAGTTGTGAAGAATTTTGGCCGGCAAGGAGAGGTTCTGCCGAATGGAACGCTGTCAACGTTTCTATAATTTTCTCTTTGATATTTGCCGTCCGAACCGCATCAGAAACGAGCGGTGATCTGCCCGATTTATCCCAGCGCACAATTTTCCCGTCTGCTTCCAAGCCGGTTAAGATCGCATTCACGTTCGTCTGGGACTGCGGTAGATAGTAGTGAAGAGCGGATTCTGGCACGCAGAGTGACTCGCTATTTTCCAAGACAGTGTTCACGACCTGGGCATCATCGGCTTCTTCCCATTGTGCTAAAGTAGCGATCGTTTCAGGGGTGAACCGCTTATGCTTTGGGGCAAATGGGTTAATAACTTCACCACCCCCGACTGTATATTGCGCTGAAAAATCGCGTAAAATAATTCTGTCGCCTCTGAACGTTAGGATGGGTTGTTCTAAGCGGAGTTGAACCTGGACGGTATCCCCCGGCAAAATGGCATCGTCCACGAGTAGGATTAATCTGCAAAATATTTCGCGAGTGCCGAGATACGCCCGGAGACGCGTCCAATGTTCAAGTATCCTTGGAAATGAAGACAGCACTTGCATCGACACGTCAATATTGTCTGTCACTCGTGAGAAATCAATTGGACAGAGCACATCGCCGCGTTGGAGGTCCTGTGCAGAGATACCGGAAAGGTTTAATGCTGTCCGTTGTCCGGCCTGCGCTACGGATGCCGCTTCATTATGGACCTGTATCCCTCGGACCCGCACAGCATGTCCCTGCGGAAGAATCACCATCCGCTGGTCTCGATGGATCGATCCACCGATGAGCGTGCCTGTCACAACAACGCCGAACCCTTGAACGGTGAAAACCCTGTCAACGTATAATCTCGGGATACCATCGTTCTCTTCCGTTTCCGTCGCGAGTGCCACCTGTTTGACGATGGTCTCTTTTAGTGTTTCAATACCTGCGCCGGTTAATGCCGAAACACTCACAGTTGGGATGGCTTCAAGGCTTGTCCCGATGAGCATCTCCTGCGTCATTTCGGTTGCTTCTGCCAATTCATCAGCGGTCGCCAAGTCGGATTTCGTCATGACGAGGATGCCGTTTGAGATTCCGAGCAGATCTAAGATTGCCAGATGTTCGAGGGTCTGTTCCTGAACACCTTCTTTCGCATCAACGACGAAGAGGACTATATCCATACCGTAAGCCCCGGAGAGCATGCTTCGGATGAATTTTTCATGACCTGGAACGTCAACGATACCTGCCTGTGAGTCGTCCGAGAGGTCGAAGTAGGCAAACCCTAACTCAATAGACAAACCACGTTCTTGCTCTTCCTTGAGCCGGTCGGTCTCCATACCGGTAAGTGCCCCGACGAGCGCGGTTTTCCCATGGTCAACATGTCCCGCTGTTCCAATGATGAGGTGTCGTCTGTGTTGATGCATTTTTTAAACTATTGAATTTGTTAACCATCAACTCGTGCTTTAACATTTGTAATGGAGTCGAGTTGATGGTTAAATCGTTCCACTTCGTTTCACGGTGATTTTTGGTTAATGCCAACCAGTTCCAAGTTATCAAAGGCTTTTTAACGATTCAGAATCTGCAAGGACAACGTCCGCAGCAGCTCAGAAGCAATCCTTAAAAAGATGGGTAGGCATGGATGAGTTTGCCGATTCGATTGAAACGGACGTTCCCTACCATTTTCCACACTTCCCACAATTTCGCTGGACGGGAGTCAAATGACCAGTACACCATAAATGCTTGCCCTTTGATGTCGTTTACGTCCACAGGTCCCCACGAACGGCTATCGCTGCTTTGATCACGATTATCACCCATAGCAAACACCATGCCTTTGGGGACAGTGAACGGTTTACCTTCAGGGAACTTACGTTTGAATTGACTTGCCGTTAGGGCGAAATCGGAAAAACCATCACTCTCTGGCAGATACTCGGGTTGACGGAAGGGTGGAAAATTCCCTCTTCTGAAATGGCTAAAGGTCATGTGTTTGGTGTAATACCCATCGTCGACCGCTTCACCGTTTACATAGAGTGTGTCGCCGCGGGTCTCAATAGTATCCCCTTCAACGGCTACGATGCGCTTGATGAAATTTCGTTCCCGATCGTGGGGTGGGATGAAAACGAAAACATCTCCTCGGGTAGGCTTATGGAAATCAAGAACCTTGATGTCCGTGCCTGGGATTTTAATGCCGTAGATAAATTTACATACCAGAATCCGGTCCCCGATAAGAAGCGTATCTTCCATTGAGCCGGAGGGGATTTTGAATGCCTCGACAACAAAGGGACGTATAAATCCGAAAACGAGAATGAGTGCTACAACAATAACTTGGGTATATTCCCATACAATTGTCTTCCGAAATTTTTGCCATTTAGATAATTGAATATCGTCGTTATTCATAATGTTATGAAGCTTCAATGAAAAGAGCATTCTCCTTTTCTCAATTTAGTTTGCCTTGAACGAATCGGGTTCTGAATGGATTGCCTTGAGGAAACTTACGCCTAAACTGACTCTCTGTCAAAGTGTAGTCCCATTGGAGAGAATGGCATCCTCCTTTCTCCAGTATAGGTATTTGATTGTTCGCGATTGTGTGTTTTGTTTTTTCTATTCATCAGTTGCCAACATCGCTGTAAAGGCTTCTTGTGGGACGTCGACATTACCGATCTGTTTGAGTCGCTTTTTGCCCTCTTTCTGCCTCTCTAACAATTTCCGTTTTCGCGTCACATCGCCGCCGTAGCATTTCGCAGTAACGTTTTTTCGGAGGGCTCGCACTGTTTCACGGGCAACAATCTTGTTACCAATTGCGGCTTGAACGGGGACTTCAAACATTTGACGCGGAATGAGTTCTTTCAACTTGGACACTAATGCCTTGCCCCGCGTTTCTGCATTGTCTCGTGGCAAAATCGTCGAGAGCGCGTCTACAGGATTACCGTTCAGTAGCACATCTAATTTAACGAGTTTTTCGGTTTTGTATTCCCCAATGTCGTATTCTAACGAACCGTACCCGCGTGTCAATGATTTGAGTTTCGGATAGAAATCCGTTAGCATTTCGCTGAGCGGAAGTTCATACAACAATTGCACGCGGCTTGCGTCCAATTGATTCATCCGCTTATATACACCCCGACGCTTCTGACAAAGTTCCATCGCGTTTCCAATATAGTCGCGCGGAACGATAATGTCAATATTGACATACGGTTCTTCTATGCGTTCGATATCATTTGGCTCTGGAAGATGTGCTGGATTGTCGACCGGCACGTATCCACCGGTTTTCAAGTAGACTCGATACATCACGCTCGGGGCAGTTCGAACAAGCGCGAGTCCGAATTCCCGTTCGAGGCGTTCATGGATAATCTCCATGTGAAGTAAACCGAGAAACCCGCACCGAAACCCGAATCCGAGCGCAACAGACGTCTCGGGTTCAAAAGTGAAGGAGGAATCGTTGAGGCGCAGTTTGTCGAGTGCCTCGCGCAAGGCATGAAACTGGTTTGTGTCCGCTGGATAGAGACCGCTGAATACAAGCGGTTTCATCTCGCGATAACCGGGAAGGGGTGTTGCTGTCGGTTTCGTATGGTGTGTAATTGTATCCCCGATTTTTGCTTTGTCGATTTCTCGGATACCTGCGATGAGGTAGCCGACAGCACCCGTGCGGAGTTCGGGAGTCGGTTGCATTTGTGGCGTGAAGATGCCGACCTCCTCAACTTCGTATGAGCGTTTCGTCTCCATGAGTTGAATCTTTTCCCCCGGCTTCACACTCCCCTCGAAGATTCGTGTATACATGATGACACCGCGATAGTTATTATAGACAGAGTCGAGCACGAGTGCCTTTAAAGAGGCTTCAGGCTCGCCAACGGGGGCGGGGATTCGGTTGATAATTGCGTCCAGTATGGCGGGAATACCGATCCCCATTTTCGCGCTAACAAGGAGCGCATCGTCGGCGGGGATACCGATGACCTCTTCTATCTGCCGTCTGGCTTCATCGGGTTGTGCGGTGGGTAGATCGATTTTATTGACGACTGGGATAATCTCAAGGTCATTGTCAATCGCGAGATATGCGTTCGCTAAGGTTTGTGCTTCAACCCCTTGCGCGGCATCAACGATGAGGATGGCACCTTCGCACGCCGCGAGGCTACGGGAGACCTCGTACGTGAAATCGACGTGTCCGGGAGTGTCGATCAGGTTGAGTTCGTAGCGGTTTCCGTCAGTGGCGGGGTAATGGAGTTTGACAGCCGTTGCTTTAATGGTAATCCCGCGTTCACGCTCTAAATCCATCAAATCAAGCACCTGTTCGCGCATATCGCGCTCGGTGAGCGTGTTTGTGTGCTCGAGGAGTCTATCGCTCAGGGTGCTTTTTCCGTGGTCGATGTGCCCTAAAATGCAGAAATTCCGTATGTTTTCAAGATTCGTTGGCATAATATAGATAGTATATCACACCTTCTGTCGGGTTGTCCATAGAATCTTATTTTTTTATTCCGTCTGCGAGCTTTTTCAAGAAGGTATTCTATCGGAGTTTCGGTTTATGTTCAACTCCCAAAACTTTGCGCTTTTCCAAGCGTTCATCTATGGGTTTATTACCCACACAGGTTCAGGCACCTTGACGCAACTTTACCAAGCGAGTGGTTCCCAGACGCGGTATGGGTCTTTTCCAAAGTTCCTTTGCAGAGGGAGCTGGGACCCTGATGCTGTCGCTGCCCACCTGATGAAATATCTTCAAGCGATATTTCCACAATGGGTCTATGTTTATGATCAAACCCAGG